>JBBTWM010000049.1:0-3796 GCA_038062795.1 Patescibacteria group bacterium
TTAATTTTGGATCTTCGTAATAATCCGGGCGGCTATTTGGACGGAGCGGTATATATCGCGAGTGAATTTATGAAAAGCGGTACGGTCGTTTCCCAGGTAAACAGCGACGGTACGCGTCAGGATTATCCGACCGACCGGAAAGGCAAGATGATCACTATGCCCGTCGTGGTTCTGGTAAACAAGGGTTCTGCATCAGCGGCAGAGATTGTTTCGGGAGCCCTCCGGGACAGCAGGCGGGTCAAGCTCGTCGGTGAAACGACCTTCGGCAAGGGGACCGTGCAAACGCCATTTGATCTCGAGAGCGGGTCCAGTGTGCATATCACCACCGGAAAATGGTTATTGCCGGGAGGCAGTTCCATCAGCGAGACCGGGTTGACCCCGGACCTTGTGGTTCCGTTGGGTGCCGGGTTTACGGCAACGGCTGATGCACAACTTGCCCGCGGCATCGAGCTTTTGCTTCAGTAATTTTTCAGTTATGAAGGTACGCACTACGTTCATTATCATTGCCGCAGCACTTCTCCTGGTCGGTGGCACAGTTTCCGCAGGATGGTTAGGCCTCAATTGGAACAAAGTCGATTCGCTGCTTCGGTTACCCACGTCAGGTTCGTCGTTTACCGTGTTAAATGAACGCATTAAGGTCGTACAGGAGGAAAATGTTATTACCGATGTGGTCGAGCGCGTCTCGCCGTCTGTCGTTACCGTCGGTATATCCCAGACCCGTCGGGCAGGGGATATATTCCAATTCAACCCGTTTGATCCGTCGAGGCCCTCGGACACGCAGCCCGGCGGGAGTTCGACGATAGAGCAGGATATCGGCAGCGGGTTTGTGATAAGCCAGGACGGGCTTATCGTGACCAACAAACACGTGGTATCCGTTCCCAATGCTAAATACCGCGTGATTACTCAGGATGACAAATCTTATGATGTCATAAAGATTTACCGGGATCCGGATAACGATTTAGCAATTGTAAAAATTGCTGCAACCGGGCTGATGCCTATTGAATTGGGCGATTCGGACAAAATCAAAGTCGGCCAGATGGCGATTGCCATAGGTACCGCCTTGGGGGAGTTCCGCAACACGGTGACCGTCGGGGTCATTTCCGGAGTCGGCCGCGGGATTACGGCCGGCAGCCCCTTTGAGGGGTCGGCCGAAAAACTCGATAATGTGATCCAAACCGACGCGGCGATTAATCCCGGTAATTCCGGCGGACCGCTGCTTAACTCTTCGGGCCAGGTGATTGGGGTCAATACCGCAGTTTCCGCACAGGGGCAGAGCATCGGTTTTGCGCTTCCGATCAATGTGGTCAAGGATGCGGTCAATAACTTTAACTCTACCGGTCAATTCAACCGGCCGTTCATGGGAGTGGAATATCGTATGATTTCACGCCAAATGTCGGTACTCAATGAAATTCCCGAAGGTGCGTATATTATGAGCGTGGTTGACGGCAGTCCGGCGGGCAAAGCAGGGGTTCGGAGCGAGGATATTATTACCAAAATCAACGGCGACAAGCTCACGTCTTCCAATGATTTAGCCCGGGTAGTAGGGAAGAAAAAAGCCGGGGATGTAGTCACGCTGACTATCTGGCGGGATGATAAAGACACAACGCTTACGGTAACCCTTGGAACACAGGAATAATTATTCTCACATGTCAGAAAAAGGAACCCCTCTCATCAATGCTTTAGCTGGAAGAAATTGTGAAAAAAGCAGGGTGGTGAACGGGATATTTATTCGACGTTTGTCATCATCGCTTCCGTGATCTTTTGCATCTTGCCTTCGATAATATCCTCGAGATTGTGCCAGGATTTATTGATCCGGTGATCCGTCACCCGGTTTTGGGGGAAATTGTATGTCCGGATTTTTTCGCTCCGCATGCCGCGGCCGATAATGCTGCGCTGATCACTCATGGATTGTTCCCGTTCCAGGAGTTGCTTTTCCCATAATTTTGCCCGGAGCATACCGAGTGCGACCTGACGGTTCTGGTATTGGTCACGTTCAGTTTGGCACTGGACGACGATTCCGGATGGGGTATGGCGGATGCGGACAGCGGAGCTGACCTTGTTAACGTTTTGGCCGCCTTTGCCGCCTGCGCGGTAAAAATCCCACTCAATGTCTTCCGCCCGTACGGCGATTTCGTTTTCCGGTACCTCCGGTAATACGGCGATGGTTGCCGTTGAGGTGTGAATCCTGCCGTGGCGCTCGGTTGACGGCGTTCGCTGTACGCGGTGGGTTCCTGCTTCATACTGCAGTTTGGTAAATGCCTGGGAGCCGCGTATGCGGATTACGAAGTCATCGAGCTGTTCTACTTTCCAGCCCAAAATTCCGGCGTAGCGGGTGTACATGCGCATGAGGTCACCAGCCCAGATTTTGGCCTCTTCGCCGCCGGGACCGGCACGGAACTCCAAAATTGCGATATCGGTATTCATGGAAAGAATAAACCAGGGGCTATGGCTATTTAAGCCCCATCAGCATCTCTTTGAGGGATTTCGGTGGGGCTTTTGTTGCATCCTGTTGCATCTTCTTTTTCTTGGTTACGTAGCCGCTGGTTGCTGCTTTTTTCTGTTTGCTTTGGAATTTCTCGACTCTTCCCATGGTGTCGACAAAACGCATTTCCCCGGTAAAGAACGGGTGGCATTTGCCGCAAATTTCGACTTGGATTTTATCCTTCGTGGCTCCCACGGTAAATGTGTTGCCGCAGGCGCAGCTTACGGCTGCGTTTGGATACCATTTCGGGTGAATATCGGATTTCATAAGAGGCTCATTATAACATCTATTTTCGTTTGTGTCGACGGTTTGGATGGAGGGCGCGTTGTTTTCTGTATTTCTGTTGGGCCATGATGACGCCCACAGTAATCACCATGCCCCCGATGACATACGAGGGGGTGATAGCCTCCCGGAGCCAGAGGACGGCAAGGATTGCTGCCCAGAATGGTTGGAGATACCCAAACAGCGCAGATTCCGATACCTCAATGGATTTTATAGCGATGTTGCGTACCGAATAGGCCACCGTACCGGATAAGACGGCCATAAATGCGACGCCCAGGTGTGCTTGCCAGGGCGCGGTTACGAGCGTAGCCCATGCAGCTTCAGGCGTCTGGCGGAGGAATAGGAGGGGAAGAAATAATGCAAATCCTACGACAAACTGCGTCTGTGCGATAAGTGACGGTGCAATGCCCCGTTTCATGGCTTCTTTGCTCAGGAGCGCTGCTATAATGTCGGCAAACACCGCTAGCAGCATAAGGCCGTTTCCCTCCAGTTTCCCCAGGCTGTCTGTGTGGCCATTCATGATGAGCGGGCCCACGACGGTAAGTATGGTGCCGATGATTGCTATACTTATGCCGATTTTTTCGCTTTTTGTGATGCGGTCGCGGAAAAACAGGACGCCTCCCAGTATGAGAAACAGAGGGCCAGCCGCAGTAATCAGACTTCCGGAAAGTGCGGTTGTTTTATTCAGCGCTTCGAAAAACAGAAACAGGGAAAGTGGCGCCGATATGACTCCGGTGACCAGTACGAGCCACTGGTCCGGTACTTTTTTGGGAAATTTGGCGCGGGTGAGGGCAAGATACGGCAGCGCGATAAGCGTGCTGATGGCAAACCGGTAGGTGAGAAAAAGCCACGGATCAAACCACTGAAGCGTATTTTTTACAACCGGGCTTGCCGCCCCCCAGATGAGCGACACAAAAAGAAGATACAGGTAGGCAGTCGTGCGTCGGTTCATGGCAGGATTAGCGTGATAATTTCTTGATAACGTCAGGAATGGCAAGCTCTTCTTGCTCCTTAGTTTGCATGTTTTTGAGT
>JBBTWM010000050.1:0-2664 GCA_038062795.1 Patescibacteria group bacterium
GATCGGAATCGCACAAGTTCCCATGGGTGTCGCTGGGCCATTACGCATTGAAAAGCGAGAGTATTATATCCCTCTTGCCACGACAGAAGGCGCACTCGTCGCGTCTATAAATCGTGGGTGTAAAGCTATTACAGAACGTGGTGGTGCATCGGTTCTATCTGTGCGCGTTGGTGCTACGCGTGGACCGGTTTTTAAAGTACGAAACATGAAGGAAAATTCGGCGCTTTTTGATTTTCTTGAAGCGAACAAAGATGGTTTTGCCCGTATAGCCAAAACAACATCGAAACATATAGTGCTCAAGAAAGTTGAAACAAATAGTGTGGGACTGTATCGTTTTGTCCGTTTTATTTTTGATACTCAAGACGCTATGGGATTAAACATGGTTACAATCGCGACAGATCAGATAGTGAAGTATATTGAAGAAAATACCAGCGCACATTGCACAAGTTTATCGGGAAATTATTGCGTAGACAAAAAACCATCGTGGCTTAATTTTACCCGTAGGCGAGGTTTTGAGGTATGGGCGGAGTGTGTCCTGTCTCATGCCACACTTAAAAATACATTGCATACTTCTTCCAAGGCTTTTTATGAAACGTGGTTATCTAAGTGTATGATAGGGAGCGCGATGAGCGGCTCTATGGGGTTTAACGCACAATATGCCAATGTGCTCGCTGCGTTATTTATTGCCACCGGGCAGGATCCTGCACACGTGGCTGAGTGTGCCGTAGGAATCACGACTGCGGAAATTCAAGGAGATGCTGTCTATGTGGGGATCTATATGCCCGATCTAATGGTTGGCACTGTTGGTGGGGGTACCGGACTTTCTACACAGAAAGAAGCATTGTCGATTTCGGGCGCAAAGACTAGCCAGGAGTTTGCAGAGATTGCAGGAGCAGCAGTATTGGCTGGTGAAATATCATTATTGGCATCTTTAAGTGAGGGGACGTTGGCTCAATCGCATAAACGATTAGCCCGCGGAGGCAAATAACATGGTCGGCATCGTTTCTTACGGCACATACATACCTCGTTACCGCATTCGTATTGCGGATATCGCAGTGGCATGGAATAAAGATGTGGAAGAAGTGGTCCGTTCGTTGGGGCTTACCGATAAGTCCGTTCCCGGATTTGACGAGGATGCGGCGACGATTGCTGTTGAATCCGCGATAGCCAGCCTATCTGTATTTCCGGGGAAAGCCGGCGATATTGACGTGATGTTTGTCGGGAGCGAAAGTCATCCGTATGCGGTCAACCCGACCTCAACAATCGTCGGCGAGTTGTTGGGGATCGGACATGCGTACCTTGCTGTGGATATGGAGTTTGCCTGTAAAGCAGGTACGACTGCTATGCAAACAATCGCGGGACTCATAGCCGCCGGACATGCCCGGATTGGGATGGCAATAGGCACAGACACAGCTCAGGGAAAGCCGCATGATTTTCTGGAATACACGGCTGCCGCCGGAGGCGCCGCATTTTTATTGGGGAGTGACCACATTGTTGCCAAATTATTGGCTGATACTTCCTATTCTTCAGATACACCGGATTTTTGGCGCCGCGACGGCATGCGGTATCCCTCCCATGCAGGCAGATTCACCGGGGAGCCGGCGTATTACAGCCATGTATTGGGAGCTTCTCACAGATTGTTGGAGATGACGAAAACAAATCCTGCTGATTATGACTATTGTATATTCCATAGCCCGAACGGGAAATTTCCCAGGGAAGTTGCCCGCAGATTAGGTTTTACCTCAGCACAGCTTGCCCCCTCTCTTTTGGTTGATTATATCGGGAATGCGTATTCTGCAACGACCATGCTCTCTCTTGCCGCGGTATTGGATATAGCCCGGGCCAATCAGAAAATATTTATGGTTTCCTACGGATCGGGAGCGGGAAGCGACGCGTTTGTGTGGGAGACGACAAAGGAATTAGTGAGTCTGCAGAAAGCGAAAGCGAAAACGAAACAATTAGTGGCGTACCAAATACAGCAAAAAACATATGTTGATTACGTCCAATTTTTGAAATTAACTCATAAATTATGAACCTATTCGTAACGGGCGCTGCGACGACAAAATTCGGAGAATTGTGGAATGCATCCCCACGGGGACTGGCTCGCCACGCCGTGTTTGAGGCGCTAAAGGATGCGGAAGCGGATGCCACCCGGGTTCAAGCGCTGTTTGTCGGCAACATGCTTTCCGGCATGTTGGGGGGGCAAGAGCACTTGGGTGCATTTTTTGCAGAAGAATTAGGGTTGTCGGTCCCGGCATTTAAGGTTGAAGGGGCGTGCGCCTCGGGAGGTTTGGCGCTTCATAATGCAGTGAACGCGTTGTTAAGCGGCCAATATGAGACCGTGGCAGTGTTGGGAATTGAAAAGATGACGGACCATAAACCGGAAGATGTTGCCACCGCCCTCATGGGCGCGGGAAGCGAAGAAGAGCGTGCTGCCGGGGCCACATTTCCCGGGCTCTATGCCATGTTGGCGCGTATCCATATGCGCGAATACGGAACAACGGAAGAAGCCCTGGCAAACGTTGCCGTCAAAAACCATTTTCATGCATCACTCAATCCGAACGCGCAATTTCAGAACACAATTACCGTTAGTCAGGTGATGAAAAGCAGCAGAATAGCGGATCCGCTTAAGCTATTGGATTGTTCTCCTATTTCTGACGGTGC
>JBBTWM010000051.1:0-4028 GCA_038062795.1 Patescibacteria group bacterium
GGCGAACATGCGGTCGTGTATGACCGGCCGTGTTTAGTAACGGCGGTCGATCAACGGATGCGCGTGACCATTGAATTAACGGAAGAAAAAGTATTGATGCTGGATGCCCCGGATGTGCACGTTTCGGGATTTGTAAAGCCCATGGACGCATTAGGGACTGGCGAGACGCCCAAAGGCGCACAGTTTGTCGAAGTTGCTATAAAGAATTTTCTCACAAAACACCCGTTCTCTGGGGGGCTGAAAGTTTCCACTGCATCTGATTTTTCTTCATTATTTGGATTTGGCTCCTCGTCAGCATCAACGGCATGTGTTGTGAAAGCATTGGCCGAACTATCTGGAAAAAAGATGTCTCAAAAACAGCTCTTTGATATCTCCTATAAGACGGTATTGGATATTCAGGGAAAAGGATCGGGATTTGATGTCGCTGCAGCCATTTATGGCGGCACGCTCTATTTTGTGACCGGTGGGAAAATTATAGAACCGCTCAAAGTAAAAGATATGCCTCTGGTTATCGGTTATACAGGAGTCAAAGCAGACACAGTAACACTTATGCGTGAAGTCGGCGAAAAAATGAAGGCACACCCGGAACGGGTGAACAGGATTTATGACGCAATCGCTAAGCTTGTTGAGGATGCCAAAGGAAAAATGGCAGAAGGCGACTGGGAGCGAGTTGGGAAACTCATGGATTTTAATCAGGAATATCTGCGTGATTTGGGGGTAAGTTCGGAGAAACTGGAGGCTCTCATTTCGACTGCGAAAAGTGCAGGCGCCTGGGGGGCCAAATTATCCGGGGCAGGCGGCGGGGATTGCATGATTGCTCTTCACCCTGATGGGGCTTCGGGTAAACGACGAATAGAGGATGCTATCACAAAAGTCGGTGGACAAGTTATCCACCCTGATCTGATCGGGGCACAGGGAGCGAGGGTAGAGGCATGAAAGCGACGGCTAGAGCTCCGGCAAATATCGCCTTTATTAAATATTGGGGAAAGGCAGACGACGAGCTGCGCTTGCCACTCAATGATTCCATATCAATGAATCTTTCCGGCGCGTATACCGTAACTACGGTCGAGTTTTCACAACATTTCCAAAAAGACACCGTAGCGTTTTTAGGAGGCGAATTTTCGGAGGCGGAAACAGCGCGGGTTATCAAAGGGTTAGATCTGATCCGCAAAAGAGCCGGAAGTGCACAAAAAGCTACCGTAGTAACAAAAAATACCTTTCCCAAAGGAGCGGGGTCGGCAGCGTCTGCGTCCGGGTTTGCAGCGCTTACATTGGCAGGATTTGCTTCACTCGGTGTCACTATGCCGGAAAAGGAACTGACGATTTTTGCCCGCATGGGTTCCGGCTCCGCGTGCCGGAGCATTCCTGACGGGTTTGTTATTTGGGAAAAAGGAGACAGCAGCGAAACATCGTTTGCCTGGTCGTTATATCCGCCTACCCATTGGGATATCCGGGATATTCTGGTTATTGTGGATAGTCATATGAAAAAAGTTTCAACGACTGAAGGCATGGAAACGGTTGCGACCAGTCCGCGTCTTGCCGTGCGTCTGAGAGCTGTTCCGAAGCGTATGAAAGAAATACAACAGGCGATTGCCGGAAGAAATTTTTCCCGGTTCGGTGAAATCACCGAGGAAGATTGTCTTGGTATGCATATGGTGATGCAGACTCAGGACCCCCCGCTATTCTATTGGAATGCTACGACAAAAATTATTATGGATGCGGTCAGGGGTTGGAGAAAGCATGGGTTACCGGTATACTTTACGATTGACGCAGGTCCCAATGTGCATCTTTTATGTGAAGGGAAAGATGAGGAGCGCCTTCTTGCAGCAGTAAAAACAATTGACGGTATAGAAGATATCATCGTAAATAAGCCCGCTTTGGGGGCAAGGATTATTTCAGAACATTTATGAAATCTATGCTACAGCATATAGCCATTATTATGGACGGGAACCGCAGATGGGCAAGGGAACACCATTTGCCTTTGCTTGCCGGGCATCAGAAGGTCGCAGACGAGGTGCTAGAGCCTTTGGTAGAACATGCGGCCAAGCGCGGGGTCAGGTTCATTACCTTTTGGGCATTTTCTACGGAAAACTGGCAACGGGAAACGAGTGAGGTCGAAGGAATCATGCGCATTTTCCGGCACGTTATCGGCAAACGTTGGCAGCGCCTGCATGAGAAGGGCGTCCGCGTGCAGGTTATCGGCGATATTTCCAAATTCGCGCCGGACATCCGCGCGTCGCTCAAAAAAGTAATCGAGCAGACAAAAGAGAATACAAAAATTACTGCGGTTTTTGCACTGAATTACGGCGGGCGTGACGAAATACTGCGGGCTATGAACAAACTGGATCGGACAAAAACAGTAAAAACAGGAGATGTATCTGGTGCGCTCGACACTTCCGGCATGCCGGATCCGGACCTTATCATCCGCACGGGCGGAGAACAGCGGTTGAGCGGTTTTTTGCTCTGGCAAAGTGAGTACAGCGAGCTGTATTTTCCGGAGTTCTATATGCCGGAATTTACCCCGGAAAAATTGGATGAGGCAATAGAGGAATACGTGTCCCGCCAACGCAGATTCGGGAAGTGAGATGCTGTTATTGGCCGAAAATATCGAAGATGCTTTGCCAGCCTAATACCGTTCCCATAATCTGGACAATCCAAAACGCTGAAAATATCAAGATAAAACCAATGATGGAGTTAGTCAGTGTCGTTTTGCCCCCCGCAAGTTTTTTGGCGTCCCCTGCAGACAGCATAATGCTAAAGCCGCTGCTTATGATCATAAGGAGAAGTCCAATGCCGGCTGCCGCAAACACGTAGGACAAGGATTGCCCGAGGATGTAGCCTATGGAGTCGCTGCCAAAGCGGAAGTTCGTCGGACCCTCGATAGAAATTCCTGGTCCGCCGTTTCCGTCGATATTGACCACTTGGGCAAGGAGCTTGTGCATAGATTAGCCGCTGGTAAATCCCGGTAACTGTAATATATCTACCCCGATGATGCGAAGCAAGAACACAGAAAAAATAATGAGCAACAATCCGGAGATTGCTGCGGTCATCAAATCTTTGGCCTCATGGAGTTTTTCCGGGTTGCCGGCACTCGTGATCCGTTGAAATCCGGAAAGTAGGATAAGGAGAAATGCTACCCCTCCGCCCAGCCCGGTGCCGAGCCTGATAAATGACGCGATGAAATCATTGGGCGTTTCGCCGCCGAAGCAGCCGATTGCCGTCCATGCACCTCCACCATCAAAGCATGATTTGCATTCGCTTTGTTTCGCTGCTGGAACGGATTTGCACGCGGCTTCTCCCACGGATTGGTCAGTGACCGCGTCGGCATACACCGTGCTGCCTAAGCGCGGAATAGCTGGTACAGCAAGGAGCGTTATGATGGTTAGGAAAAACAAAGATAGCGACAGAACAGCCCGTTTCATGCCTGTACAGTGTAGCAAATCTATCAAAATAAGAAAAGTCGGGCAGTTTGGGTTTATGGGTCTGATACAATGGATAGACTCATGTCATTTTCCCGTTTTTTGGTTGTCATTTTTCTTGTCGTAACCGGTTTATTATTGCCGGCATCCGCTAAAGCACAAAGCTGCGACCCTTCCTGCGGAGATGCAGATGAGTGCCGGGTGAAGATGGAAAAGTGCCAGGCAGAGTGGAATGCCATGGAAAAAGCGAAGGCGCCTCACGTAACGGCCCTGAACAAAATGGAGAAGGATATTGCTGCATTCCAGTCCCGTATAAAGAGCATAGAAGCGGATCTGGTGAAAAAAGCCGCTGCTATAGCTCAGGCGGAAAAAGAATTGGAAGGCGTACTCGCACTGGTAAGCCGTCGCATTGCCGCACTTTACCGGAGAACCCAGACGTATAATCCGTTGTTACCGTTTCTTACGTCAACAAACGTAGGAGCAGTTTTGCGTGCATTTACCTATCAGCATGTGGTGATTGATGAGGATAAAAAGATGATTGCCCAGACGGCCGTAGCCATACGTGATTTGGAAGCCCGTAAATCAGCGATGGAGAAGGAGCGCACGACA
>JBBTWM010000051.1:4128-10529 GCA_038062795.1 Patescibacteria group bacterium
AAGGGAAGGGCGGATGACAACAAAACGCACGAAGATATATTAAAGGCGTACTTTTCAAATATAAGTTTTGAAAACCGTTCTAACGTGGATATCGATGTGCAGGGCTATCGGAAAATGCCACTGGAAACATATTTGTTAGGTATTTATGAAATGCCGGAATCATGGCCAATCGAGGCGTTGAAATCCCAGGCGATAGCGGCACGGTCGTATGTTTTGTCATATACCGACAATGGTGCGAAATCCATTTGTACGACCCAGAGTTGTCAGGTGTATAAAGAACCACACAAAAGCGGAGCGTGGAAGAAGGCCGTAGAAGAAACAGCGGGCAAGGTGATGGTCTCCGAAGGGCAAGTTGTTACCGCGTGGTACTCGTCGACCGATGGGGGATATACGTTTCAGAATAACGACGTCTGGGGAGGCAGCCAGCGTTCGTGGACCCGGCGTCTTCGCGATACAACAGGCGACATCAGCAGTTTTTCCGACCTATTAAGCCGGGGATACGACCGTGAGTCGCCGTGTTTTTATGCCGCGCAGGGTTTCCGCAGCCAATATGGAAAGAGCGCCTGGCTCAAGAGCGAGGAGGTGGCCGACATCGTCAACGTTATCGCACTTGCCCGTAAAGACAGCGGCACGAAAGAACATCTCTATCAGCCGGATAAACCCAATCCTGCGGGAACGGATACCTGGGACAGGGATAAAGTGAAGGCTGAGCTCAAAAGCCGCGGGGGGACGCCGTTTAATTCTGTATCCAACGTGTCTGCCAGCGGCGTGGATTGGGGAGTTGGACGGACAACTGGTGTTACGGTGACCGGAGATGCAGGACCAGTCACATTTGAAGGATCGGAATTTAAGGACTTTTTTAATCTCCGGGCGCCGGCGAATATCCAAATCGTGGGTCCCTTGTTTACTATTGAACGGAAGTGATCCGGAGCACCATCCCGAGCTTGTCGAAGAATCGTACCATGATGTACAATAGGTGCGATGCCCACAGTATTTGAAGAAAAGAAGAAAGAAAAAATACTAGTTAACAGGGTACCTCTCGTGGAGCGCACCATCATGACGCCGCTGACGAGTTTTGCCGTAAGCCCGGAGGGCATCCGGTTTGAAACGCAGGAAAAAGAAGAAAAGGTCGTGTTGTTTCTGCGCCAGCACCTCGTCGTACTGCTGGGTCCCACACTGCTGGTTATCCTCCTTGCGCTATCTCCGGTATTACTTTTTCCGTTTCTTCTTCAGTTCCTGACACTGCCTATCGATGTGCCGATACAATACGTCGTCGTCGGAACGGCTTTTTGGTATGTCGTGACATTCGGATATGCCCTTATGAGTTTTTTGCGGTGGTTTTTTAACATATATGTGGTGACGGACAAGCGGATTGTTGATATTGATTTTCTTCATCTTCTCTATAAGGAATTTTCCGAAGCGAGGCTAGAACGCATTCAGGATATTAACTTCAAAAGCGGTGGGATTTTTGCAGCTTTTTTTGACTATGGTGACGCGTATGTGCAGACGGCCGCGGAAATGCCGAATATAGAATTTGTTGCGGTTCCGCAACCGGCTAAAGTTGTAGAAACCATTAGTGATTTATTGGAAAAACAAAAAATATCATCATGAACGGAGATATTACGAATATTATTTTTATCCTGTTTAAGTTTCTTATCCTTTTCGGATTTGGTTTGTATATCGTATTTGCATCGGTCATATTGCGGCAGGAACAACTGATGGCACAGGTGTTGGAGGAATCTTTTGAGCCGGTGCTCCGGTTTGCCTCTATTCTTCATCTGATTGCCGCGATAGCGGTATTTCTTCTTGCGCTCCTCATTCTCTGATGATTTCGTGATACGATAGCTATGTATCATATGGTGGATCACATTCGGCCAATCACCGCATCGGTCGTGGGACTTGCGACGGACATAACGTGGGGACAAGTGCTCCAGACGCCCCATGCGTATGGCGTGGTGGAGATTTACGCTGCAGACGGGATTGCCCGGGTGAGGGGCGTTCAGGTTCTGACGAAACTTACCAGCGCATTTGATACGCCTCCCGTATCGCTATCCGCCCTCTCGGGTGTTGCGGATGCCATAATGAGTGATGATATAGTCAGCCTTGTCCTGCTTGTTCCCGTCGGAACAACATTGTATCTGGTGTCGCGCGGAGCCGGGCGCGTGTACCTAAAGCGTGAACATCAGTTGGCACAGCTCCTCGACGGGGAGCAGGCGCTTTCCGGTGATGTGCGCCTCAATGACATCGTGATTGCGGCAACCAGCGGATTCATCAGAGTCTTAACCCAGGAAGAAATTATCGGTGTGTTTGACCATTTGGCCCCGGCAGAGGTTGCAGAAAAATTAACGATACGCCTGCACGAGCACCCCGGAGGGGAAGGCGGGGCCGCGCTTATATTTCAGGTGAACGCTGCTTTGCAAAACACACAAGAAGACGTGTCCCTGGAGACGGCAGAAGAAATCCTGTCGTCCTCCAGAGTGCGGACCACCATAGTACTTTCCCGGGTTAAGGCTATTGGCCGCAAGATGATGACCGTGCGTCAGCGGGCAAGCGTGCGCAGGTTAGTACTTCGCATGAGAGCCAGCAGGGTATTTTCGCCGCGGCATATAGGTATCTACACCATACTCGTTCTTTTTGTGTTGAGCGTACTACTTGGTATTCGCCGGCAGATGACGATGAGTGCGCAGACAAAATATTTTGAAACGCTTGTTGCTGCTCAGCATTCATTTGATGAGGGTATGGCGCTATTGGATCTCAATCCGGTGAAGGGAAGGGAGCGGTTAACAGCGGCGCGCGACTTACTTACTCCTGTCATTTCCAAAAAGCTGCACAACGAAGAAGCCAGGAAAGCACAAGGCCTGTACGACGAAGTAACAGAAAATCTTACCCGGGCCATGCGGGTGACGCGCGTTACACCCGAGTTGTATTTTGACATGTCGCTCCTCAAAAACGGCGCAGCAGCGACAGACATATCACTGTTTGAAAATACGATAGGCGTCGTCGACGCTGTGGGGAAAACGGTGTACACGGTAGGAATGCCGTCAAAGAACGGCAGCATTGTAGGCGGTGGAGAATCGTTTGCCGGAGGGCTTCATATAGCTGCCTATGGAGACAAACTGTATGTGTGGACACCCCAGGGTATTCATCAGATTCGGTTGTCCGATCAAAAAACGGTTCCCGCGATTATTCCTCCTTCCCCTGAGTGGGGAACGATTACGGATATGGCAGCATTTGGCGGCAATATTTACTTGCTGGATACCGTAAAAAGCCGGATTTGGAAGTATGTTGCGACAGAAAAAGGATTTAGCCCGCTGTTTGAATACCTCAACCCCGACACCTTGCCGGATCTTTCGCATACGACGAATGTAGCCATTGACGGTTCGGTATGGTTAGGCACTAACACCGGGAAAATTCTGCGCTTTACGTCGGGCAAAGAGAACAGCTACTCGCCGCAAGGGGCGGATATGCCGATGGGAAGTCAGCTCAAGATGTATACGCACGATGAAGCAAAAATGGTGTATGTGCTGGACAGCGAGCATAAACGGGTGGTCGTCTATGACAAAGACGGCCTCTATATCTCCCAATACATATGGGACAAAACGTTTGTAGTAACCGGCCTGGTTGTGTCGGAGAGCCTGGGAAAGCTATTATTGCTCGCGGACGGTAAAATTTATTCTATCGACCTTAAGTAGCCTATGACGTTTATGAAAATTATCAATAAAAAAGCCACGTTTGATTATGAGATCCTCGACCGGTTTGAAGCGGGGATAACCCTTATTGGCGCGGAGGTCAAGTCGCTTCGCGAGGGCCACGCGAAGCTGGATGGGGCGTTTGTGCGTATTATCGGCGCCGAGGCCTATCTTGTGAACGCACAGATTTTTCCGTATGTTTACGCACGGCCAGAAGGCTACGATCCCAAACGGACCCGTAAGCTGCTCTTTCACAGAAAAGAGCTCATAAGCCTGAAAAGCAAGATAGAGGGCGCCAATTTGACCTTAATTCCCATAAGCTGGTATACTAAAGGGCCCTTTGTGAAGCTTGAGGTAGGGCTCGCTCGAGGCAAGAAACAATACGAAAAACGGGAGAAAATGCGTAAAGAACAAGAAAAGCGGGAACTGGATCGGGATTTTCGGGGGAAAGTAAAATAGGGGATGCATGTATCGACGATGGGGCACATTGACAAACTGCAAGCCGGCGACGACAAAAGAGCCGTAAAAATTCTTGTCACATTATAATTGCTAACACACTTAGCGAGCTTGAGGAAAAGTACGCCTACTTGTTAGAACGGTTTCAACTCAAGCGATCCATGCAAGCACGGGCTTACGCCTTTGCATCTGCATAAGATCCATCCTGAATATTCTTTTGTCTGGTGAGGATATCAGGGTGTAAACAAAGCCAGGCCGTCAGAAACGCACTGATCGGCGCGTTTCGGTGAAACTTTCGATCAACCCTTTGCAAAAGTATTTGTCCGTTTTGTCTTTTGCAGAGAATGAAACGGACTACGCTTGTAGAAGTTTTCGACGTACTCTTTCGGACCCGGGCTCAACACCCGGCATCTCCACAATCGTAGCCGGTTTTCCGTCAGCGGAAAACGGCGTACGAGTGTGAATGCCGCGTACTCGCGGCGCCACCCATTCCATTCGCGTCCCTCACCATCATGGTGAGGGAGTCGGGCAAGCAATGTTGCCTCCTTGTACAATGGTGCAAGGAGGCTTTATTGTGTCTGTTTTGGATGTGTTGTTCCCCAAACGATGTTTAGGATGCGGCAAAATCGGAAACTATTTTTGTGCCGGATGCCGACGGGAAATACACCATATACCGCATAATGAGGCGATTTGTCCGGTTTGTGAGCGGGCAGCAATAGACGGCGTGACGCATCCCAAGTGCCGGACGCGCTACAGCCTCGACGGGCTGACGAGTTTTTTCCGCTACGACGGCGTTATCCGCAAGGGGGTGAAAGCGCTCAAATACCACTATGTTTCCGACCTGGGAGCAGAGTTTGTTTCGCTCATTCCCGTTGCCGCTGTCCGCGACCTCGTAGGGCACGTCGATAATGATAGGACGCTCGTACCCATCCCGCTGCACGCTGTGCGTTTGAAAGAGCGCGGTTTCAATCAAGCAGAAGTATTAGGAAAGGTTCTTGTCATGCGATTGCATATGCCTATGAGAACGGATATGCTACGCCGCACAAAGAAAACTATTCCGCAGGTAGAAATGAAAAAGCGGGAAGACCGGTTGAAAAATATGGAGGCAGTTTTTTCTGTTGATCGATACGTATCGTTACGGGGAGCAGGCATCATATTGTTCGATGATGTGTTTACGACAGGTGCGACCATGCGGTCAGCGGCAAACGTATTGAAGCGACATGGGGCAACCTACGTTTGGGCCGTTACAATGGCAAGATAAGCGTGTATAAAAGAGTGAAAGCAGTATAGAATATAGATGATAATATGAAGAATAGAGTATTAGGACAGTCTAAAGTAATAGCAATAGTAGCCGGCGGCGCGCTGGATGGCTCCGTATTGTCGCAAATCCGTCAGGCGCACGCTGTTATCGGTGTTGACCGCGGAGCGCTATGGCTCATGCGTCACAGGATAACGCCAGATGTGGCAATCGGTGATTTCGATTCAGTGACGCAGGCAGAGAAGAAACGGATTCATGATGCATCACAAACGTATATTGAATACGCGCCGGAAAAAGATGCGACGGATTTGGAATTGGCCATAGATCACGCCATAACGTTAAAGCCCAAGGAAGTGGTGCTTTACGGGGTGTTAGGGAGGCGGTTTGACCATGCAATGGGAGCGGTACACATGCTTTTGAGGCTAGAGTCGCACAATATTTATGGAGTAATTGTGGATAACTTTAATAAAGTTAACATTGTGCGGCGTCAACAAACCATATTAAAGGATCCGGCATACCCTTATGTTTCGGTTATGCCCGTTGGTTTAACGGTCACGGTAACCTTGAAAGGATTTGTCTATGATCTTGTACATACATCGCTCCGCGCCGGTGCTTCTTTGGGTATCAGTAATGAATTATCCGGGAAATCCGCCACCATCACGGTGCATCAGGGACTGGCATTAGTCATTCAAAGTTCGGATGAGTTTGTTAGGTGAGCGCTTTGTTTCTTGATATAATGGCGCCACGGGAGGAGTCGCATAGCTGGTCCATTGCGAGGGATTGCTAATCCCTTGAGCCGCAAGGCTCGCGTGGGTTCGAATCCCACCTCCTCCGCTCATTTCGTACTGATTGTTTCCGGGAAGGGTCGCATAGTTGGTCTAGTGCGGTAGTCTTGAAAACTACTGTCGGCGCAAGCTGACCGTGGGTTCGAATCCCACCCCTTCCGCCACTGGAGAGGTCGCATAGTGGCCTAGTGCAGAAGTTTACTAAACTTCCGT
>JBBTWM010000052.1:0-29694 GCA_038062795.1 Patescibacteria group bacterium
AAGTCCTTTACAAGGACATTCTTTTTTTGGTATAGTATCCCTTGTCCCCGGGGAGGGGGCTTTTGTTAGGTGTTCGATATGGAGAAACCAACTGCACCGAAGATTCCGAATATTGCACCGACGAAGTTTTTTTCTGAGGTGGCAGCGGAACTGCGGAAAGTGACCTGGCCGACACGGCAAGAAACAATCCGGTTAACGGCTGCAGTCATCATCATATCGGTAGCAGTCGGACTATTTGTAGGAGGCCTGGATATACTGTTTGTCAATATAACCACCATGTTTTTTAAATAACCTATGGATGATACACAACCCAAAGCCGCAGAAACACCAACACCGGAACCTATTGTTCCCGTGGAAACCCCGCCGGTCGATAGTTCTGCCGGCCGTTGGTACGTCGTCCACACCTACTCCGGCCACGAAAACAAAGTCGCAGCCAACCTGAAGCAACGAATCGAAACGCAAAAACTGACCCACAAAATTTTTGATATCGTCGTACCGACGAGAAACATCGTCAAAGTAAGCCACGGCAAAAAAGAAGAAATCAAAGAAAAGATTTTCCCCGGATACATCCTGGTAAAAATGGTTCTCGACGATGACAGCTGGCTCGCCGTACGCACGACCCAAGGGGTTACCGCGTTTGTGGGCGCCGGCAACAAGCCGACTCCGATCTCTGACCGCGAAGTGGATGCGATCCGGAAATTTATGGCCATGGAAGCGCCGAAATACAAGGCAAGCTTCTCCGTCTCCGAGGCCGTCAAGATCGTCGACGGACCGTTTGCCGACTTCCTGGGCAGCATAGAATCTATCGATGAGGAAAAAGGGAAAGTAAAAGTACTCGTCTCTATCTTCGGACGCGAAACCCCGGTGGAACTCGATTTTCTTCAAATTGCGAAATTGTAACGCTATGCCCCCTTATGTACGAAAGCGGCTTCGAACTTTTCGTTATAATGACCTCACCTATGAAGCGCCTCTGAAACGAGGCGAACGCGTAACGACAATATTCTCACTCATTAACCCAATGGAATCGTGTGTACCCAAAGAGACACTCGATATGTTTCGAAATTGGGATACATTCGGTGTTACTGATACGGGGAGACAAGTCCCTCTACGACTGAAAGAGCAAAAATAACAATATGGTCAATACGATCGCGGCCGCGAGTCTATTGACAACTTAGAAAGCAACGGCTTGATCGTCTTGTACGCTCGATCACCATTCCACCACTTTGGAAGCAAAGCAAATGGTAACTGCGGATCATCGTTGAGAATGCTTAGGTATCGTACCAATCCTTCGTACTGTATGAGCGTTCGTGGATCACCAAAAATATCGAGCCACGTTTTGTAACGATCATGAAGCTCTTCAAGGTTATACAGTCGGACGATTAATCCCTCCATCGTCTCATCTCCTACCGACGCATCTTTCCCCAAATCAGAAACGATGACTGTGCCCTCTATATCTTTTTCTAAAATGAAATCTCGCAGGACATCAATGGGATTATAAGGAGTCAACCAGACGGATTCCTGCAACTTGGCGCACCCAAGTCGCCGCAAATAAGTGCGGAGCAAATCGCGCGCTTTATGCTTCTTTTCAGGAATATCATACGTCACTGCATGAAGCCTGCCATCCCAGGTACGGACAGGGTCATAGACAGGCATGATCTCCTGTAACCGTCGCCTGCCTTGTTGGGTTATGGTGGGAAGCGCATGTCTCCGCTTTACAATAAAACGCCTCTTCCACGCTGTCGTAAGTGCGTTTTTTATCACTTCATAGTTAACTGATTTAAGAAATGTCTCTGACGCAAGATGCGCCTGAAACGCAGCCCTGGTCTTGGTCGAAGGAATAACGCTTAAGGCAGTAATATATGAAAGCAAGAAAAGCGTGGCATCGACGGAGCGACCAAACAAGTCCTCGGTGAGGATTAATAATTCTCTGTTCCGTGCACGACGCGAATGGACAGACATATACCAGCGTACTCTCACCCCAAAGTATCTCTCCACTTATTAATGATGTCAATAGCATCGCGGCCGCGAGTCTATTGACAACTTGCTATTTGCACAGTATCACCTTGGATATGGTAGAGTAAGTTCATGATTGCGGTAATGACGCGAATCCAACGCGAAATACACCACTTCCGCTCTATGCCGGAAACGGCAAGACGGTTATCCATATCATATTTCTTGAGAAGTACGGCCTACCCTCTCATCTCACTTTTTACCAGCGCATACATCTGGCAGACCAATAAGGATCTCACATTGCTGATCCTCTATTACATCGGTAATTTCGTGGTGCTTCCTCCGGTATTTATTGCCAATCAGTGGCTACTCCGGCATATTCCCCTCAAAAAACTCTACGCCACAAGCGTGGTCATGACGGGCATCAGTTCTCTTATGGTCGTTTTTTACCGTTCAAGCACACCGCACGCGTATATCTTCTACGGTATACTCTATGGACTGGCAAACGGCATCTACTGGGCGAACCGCAACTTCCTCACCCTGCGGCACACCACCCCGGACACGCGCAGTTATTTTACCGGCCTGCAGTTTACGCTGGGCACTATTGCTTCTGTCATCGTGCCATTTTTTGCCGGATGGATTATTGTCCTTACCGTATCGGCCGGTATCCTGCCGTCAACGCAAATTGCCTATGAAGCACTCGTAGGGTTTGCATTTATCCTGCTCGTGCTTGCCGGCTATATTATCCGTGGCATGACAATAGAAACACCCGTGCTGACACAAAACAACGCCAAGCCGTTTTCCCGTGCGTGGCAACGCGCCCGGCTTCTCTCAATTGCCTTAGGATGTGCCGATGCCCCGCTCTATATACTCCCTACCGTGCTTGTATTACAAACGCTTGGAAACGAAGCAGTCTTGGGATCCGTAAGCAGTATTATGGCGGCAGTCACTGCAGGTATTACGTATGTCTTCGGGCGGAAGTACCGGCAACAACAATTTTATCCCGTATTTATCAGTCTCCTGCTTACGTTTATGCTATCCGGCCTACCGCTGTTTTGGGGCATCGGGCCCTTTGCAGTGCTATGGTATATCGTTATCGCAAATTTAACGGATAATCTCATTTGGACCGCCAATGAACCAAAAATTATGGATATGATGGACAATGAAGTTCGTGCGTCACACAGTTCCTACTACCGCATCATTATTGACCGGGAATGGTGTGTCAATATCGGGCGGGTTGGCATGTACGGAATTTTCTTAGGACTTGCATTGGTCAATCAGACCCTTGCGCTCCAAGTCGTTGCATCGTTAAGCGGACTTACCGCGCTGCTGATCACACTTCCAACGCTAAAAAGACACAAAAGTTAAATTACCGCACGGATTCCTTGCGCGTTAGCCCCGACTCCAATTGCGTAAGCGCTGCTTTTTCTTTTTCCGATAACGGGCCGACTTCCCACCCGGTTAACCCATGCACCAGAGGAGCAATGAGTAATCGAAAACGGAGTGTATCCAGCGTTACCTGCATGTTCTGCGGCAATGCATGCATGACCTCGGCGGCTTGCGGATCTACCGGTTGGACACGTCTGCGCGTCATAGCTGAGGAATTATACAACAGTCCTGATGACAAACAAGACCAGTTTTAATTTATTGATTAGATTTGACGTACACGTATACCCCGAAGCCGACGGCAGCCAGAATCATGATCGTCAAAATAATGCCGAACGGGTTGCCACCCGAACTACCCACCACTGTAAATGTTTTGTTAATCTGCGCCTGACCATCCGGTTTGGTAGCGACAATGAGGACACTTTTGGCTCCCGGCGTCAATTTTTTGGTAAATTTGTACGTCCATTTGCCGGTCTTGTCTGCATATACCTCTCCGCCGATACCATCCGGATAAACCGTAATCGTAATTTTCGCATCCGGTTCTGATACGCCGCTGATCGTCGGATTTTCTCCGGTCTGTCCTTTTTTGTCCGTAAATCCTCCGACGGTTAACGGGAGACTGCGCATAGCCAGTCCTCCGGGACCGGGCGTCGGAGTAGCAAAAAAGAATGAGCCGCCTGAGTCGTTACACACACACCCGGTTTTGTCGGTACAAAGGCGATTACGGCACGCCCGAAGGGTCGCAAATACGGTGGTACAGGTGAGTCCCAGTTGGCAATCCGTGTCACTGACACATGACTTACCGCACACATCCGCAAGTGCCGGCGTTTTGGTCGGCGTCGGCGTAATCGTCGCACGCAGGGTCGACGTTGCCCGTGGCGTGGACGTAGGTCTGCCGGTAGATGTCGGACGTGGCGTGGACGTAGGTCTGCCGGTAGATGTCGGACGCGGCGTCGACGTTGCCCGTGGCGTGGATGTAGGTTGGGGCGTAGACGTCGGTTGCGGCGTGGATGTAGGTTGGGGCGTCGGAGTCCTGGTCGGCGTGGGCGTCTTGGTCGGCGTAGGGCTGGCACATGCCGTCATGGTTTTTGTCCATTGTGCACCTGCATTCGGGCAGCAATACGGCGTACCGCGGCAGGATCCAATGCGCCCTTTCCACAAACACAACTGCTGATCTCCGTCGGGGTCAGGAGGCGTGGGATTACATTCGGTAATCATCCAATTACTGCCATTTTTGACATTCGCGCAACCCGCGTCATTACAGGCGGCATAATTAAAAGGACGCGTCGACTGAATGGATGCAACCACGGTAATGACAATGCCGGCAAACAGCAGGACAAGCAGGAATATTGTCCTCGGATCTGCAATACGCCACAATCCCTTGGGGCTTCGCTTCGTGTCATACCGGGTGTGATTTTGAGATTTCGTTGATTTTTTCCGGGCTTTTGCCATCCTTATCATGATCGCGAATTTAGCTGTGCAAATCAAGAGGCGATTTGGGTGATTACATATTGTATGACACAGCAAATTATGGTATAGTTCTGGTTACCTCATCAACGTGTGAGGGAGAGACCGGGAAGGTTTCGAACAGAAAGAATATCCTTCTTTTCTTCGTTATCTTTCCCCAGTACACTATGGCAGCAAAAAAGGTAAAAACACTCTTAAAACTCAACTTACCCGCCGGTAAAGCGACAGCGGCTCCGCCCGTAGGCCCCGCACTCGGTCAGCACGGTTTGGCCATCATGGAGTTTGTAAAAGCATACAACGAGCGCACCGCCAAACTCGAAGGGCAAATCATCCCGGCAGTTATTACGGTCTTTGAAGACCGGACGTTCACGTTTGTCACGAAACTTCCTCCCGTATCCGCGATGATAAAAAAAACGCTAGGGCTAGATAAAGGCGGCGGAAAAGCAGGACGGGAATCAGTAGGAAAACTTACGAAAGCCCAGGTCGAACAAATCGCAAAAGACAAACTCGGCGACTTAAATACCGACAGTGTCGCCGCTGCGATAAAAGTAGTCGCCGGCACAGCACGGAGCATGGGAATCGAAACGGAGTAATATATGGGAAAAATACGCGCAGTCACCTTAGGCGACGAAGCCGAGGAACAAGCAGCCAAACGCAAGGCAGAAGCACGACGCCAAACCAAAGCCTCCAAAAAGTCCAAAGTTGAGGGGGTGGGCTTAAAAGGCGGCGAACGTACCGTAGCCATGGAAGGCACGGATATAAAACCGGAGTATAAAAAACTGATCGAGGAAGTGGAATCCGGGGAAACCGTCGCAGAAAGCAAGAAAAAAGCAGAAAAGAAAAAGAAAACGAAGGTAAAAATCCGGTCTAAGCGCTACCAGGAAGTCATGGGCATGGTCGACAAAACAAAACTCTATCCGCTCAAAGACGCGATCAGTCTGGTGAAACAAACCAGTCTCACCAAATTTGACGGCACCGTCGAGCTGCATATCAATTTAAATCCCCTCACCTTAGGAGACTCGCCTCGCGGCGAAGCGGGAAAGACGGATTACCGCACGAGCGTCTCGCTTCCCCACACAACCGGGAAAGAAGTGCGGGTTGCGATTGCAGACGACACAATTCTTGCTGAAGTAGAAGCCGGAAAAATCAATTTCGATGTGTTAGTCGCCCACCCGCAGATGATGAGCAAACTCGCCAAAGTGGCCCGTATATTAGGCCCCAAGGGCTTGATGCCCAATCCGAAAACCGGCACCGTAAGTCCGGATCCGGAAAAACGCGCCAAAGAACTCCGGAGCGGACAGGTGAATATCAAAACAGAGCCGGGCAACCCGATTATCCACATGGGTATTGCGAAAGTAAGCTTCGATGACAAGGATATCGCTGATAATGTAACGGCAGTACTAGAAGCAATCGGCAGCAAAGTGGCAAAAGTGTCCTTATCCTCCACTATGGGACCGGGAGTGAAAGTGGCGCTAACTTAATTGAACATAAATAAATAAATAAATTTCTTCTTGTCACCCAATACAAACTTTGCTATACTAGTGTACATCCTAAAGACCGTAGGTTGAGCGTAGCGAAATCCTGAGCTTGTCGAAGGACCTCTACAATCTTTAAATCCTACCGAGGGAAAGAGTTTACACTCCCCTCGTGGAGTGTTTTTTATTACAGAAGAAAGGAATATATGGCAACGCAAAAAAAAATAGATGCAGTCACCCATTTAACTGAAAAAGTCCAAAAGGCCAAAGTCATGGTACTTGCCGACTATCGTGGACTTAAACATAAGCAACTGGAAGAACTGCGCCGCAATCTCAAAAAAACCGACGGGGAATTTATGGTTGCCAAAAACCGGCTGATTCTCCGCGCGCTCGGTGATAAAGCCGAGTCCATGAAAGACAAGCTGACGGATACCACCGCCGTGCTTTTTGCGTATGCCGACGAAGTGGCGCCGCTTAAAGAACTCTTGAAGTTCTTCAAAACCGTGGGGCTGGGAAAAACCAAAGCAGGTTTACTCGGCGCGCAAGTCCTCTCGGACGAAGCGTTGTCGAGACTCGCTTCTCTACCAAGCCGTGATGTATTACTTGGGAACCTGGTGCGCCAGCTCAATGCCCCGATCCAGGGCCTTCATTACGCATTACAGTGGAATATGAATAAACTCGTATGGGCGCTTGACGCCGTAAAAACAAAAAAATCGTAAAAGGAGGTGACACTATAACTATGGCAAAACTATCAAAAGATGAAATTTTAGCAGCAGTAGAAGAGATGACCGTATTGGAACTTTCTGATCTCGTTAAAGCACTTGAAGAGAAATTTGGTGTCACCGCCGCTCCCGTCGCAGTCGCAGGAGCCGCAGCAGCTAGCGCTGATGCAGGAGAACCCAAAGAAGAACAGACTGTATTCAATGTCGTTCTTGCTGAGACAGGAGCCAACAAGATCGGGGTTATCAAAGCAGTCCGTGAACTCGTCCCGACCTTAGGTCTCCAGGAAGCCAAAACCCTCGTTGAATCCGCTCCGAAAGAAGTGGTAACGGGAGTCGCCAAATCAGCAGCAGAAGAAGCCAAGAAAAAACTGGAAGCCGCAGGGGCTAAGGTAGAATTGAAGTAACAGTAACGTATTGTAATACACTTTACCCAGCCTCTCGCGAGAGGCTGGGTTTTGTTGACAGCGAGCGGCTCACCTGCAACAATATTACAAAGATGGACAAATTCTTCGCGTTCTTTGGCAAAGCCGTGCTCATCATCACTCTCCTTGGGGGTATCTCATACGCCGCGTATACGCTCGGCAAATCGACGTCTTCCACATTAAAATCGGGAGCGGCCTCAACCACCGCCATGCCGACACCAACCTTGGATCCGGGACTTATGCCTGAAAAAATACCGGAAGGTGCCAAAAAGACAATCATAACTGCCGGTCTGGGAAAAGATTCAGGCTTGAGCTTCACCAAATATCAGATCACGGTTCCCGAAGGCTGGATACCAAATCACATTACCACCAGTGAAGGGACGTGGGTGGATACACTCACGCTCACCAAAGGAGCCACGCAGCTTAAAATCTTTCAGGCTGCCACGGGCGGCGCTATGTGCCTGTATACGGGAGACGCGGACTTCGAAGGCCCCAGCTCGCGATATGATAGCTTTGTTGCCATCACGACTGCTGACGGCATCGTACTCCGTCGCGGCAGCACCAATGAAACAAGTGCGGACTATATATCAAAAAAGGGCTTCACGATGTGCCAGAAAGGATCGGAAAGTTACGGACAACCGACCGTATTCGGACACATGAGCCTTACGACGGCAATCAATCCTGATGCCGCGCTCCTTTCAGAAGTGGATGCAATCATCTCCTCACTAAAGAAACTTCCTTAGTGTCGTACAATCAATTCCCGCATGCACAACTTATCCACAAATAGAAATATTTTGCGACTCCCTATTGACAAGGTTTGATCTTCTCATGTACTGTTGTGATCGACAAAGATAATGTCTTCCGCCTTCGGCGAGACAAGCCTGCTCAGAAGGAGTTTCGTATGTCACTAGGTGATGAATGGCCAGATTTATTAACCGTCAGAGAAGTTGCAAAAATATTGCGCGTCTCTCCCCTTACGATTAAACGCTGGGGCAAACGCGGCAAGTTGCCCGCTATCCGTATCAATTCCCGGGGCGACCGACGGTACAAGAAAGAAGCCGTGCTGTGGCTCCTGGGCCAACAGCAAAAAGGCGCGGTCTAAATAGGCATTTCTTTGAGAATTCGTGCAGCTTCCGTAGGATCCACGACGTTGACGTTTAATCCCGTCCCTAACTCGAATCCCGCCCGATGCACAAACCGCGGCGTGATACGGATAAACCAGTTTTCTCCGTGATAAATGTAGTAATTGTAGACAAATACTCCGGGCTCGTGGACGGAATGCAGATATCCCTTATTCTGCGCTTCCCGAACGCGGCGCAACGCATCCTGAAGGACAGAGGCGAGGTCAACTAACTGGCTGTCGGCAACGGAACCGAATTTGCCGTCCTCTACTTTTGGCGCAATCCATACTTCAAACGGCCATTGGGAAAAATCCGGGCAATAGGTGATAAAAAAATTATTTTCTTCAATCACATTGGCTACCGGCTCACGGCTCACGGCGTCCAGATTGATTTGCCGCGGCACGACAACCAGTTGCGCGTGCGGATGTTTGAGGCTTGCTCCCGCCGCAAACCCATGATTGCAAAAAATAAGCACCTGCCCGTCATCATCGTGTGCGCGGTAGCGATCGCGGTATGCGGTCAGGATCCGGGTGACTTGTTCTATGGGCAAATCCTCGATATCGCGCGTGTCGTCGGTACTATGGATGATCACCTCATGGGTATCGGTAATGGGATATTTATTAGGTACCACACGGACAAGCCAACCCGGCTTGTCTTTTTCTCCCGCGCCGATGCGATACGCTTCCGGCGGCGTCAGACTCTCATTGCCCACGCAAAACGGGCATACGGCAGGTGCCATGACATCGGCCGAGCTGAGTTTTTTCACCCCGTTTGGGCGAAGTAACCGACCCGGCGAGATAATCACCCAACGACGGCTCCCTATATCCGGAACGTATTTGGCCATAATTTTTCTTTGTCATTCCCGCGAAGGCGGGAACCGGTTTTTGTTTTTGTACATCAATATTTGATGTACTCACACAAGACATATTAATAATAGCACCTTATATTAATTTATCAGATATATCAGATAGTGTGGGGTTTATTTTTGTTATTAATCTCATTTTCCAAATCCTGTTCCAATGCTTCAGTTGTTTTTCCCGTGTTATTGCCAATGCAATATCTGTAAATACTTCATAATAAACCAGCTTTGTGAGCTTATATTGTTTCGTAAATCCGTCAAATAATTCATGCGTATGCTCAAATACTCTTCTACCTAAATTATTTGTGACACCAACATATAACGTTGGCCTGTTATTTGCCATTATATACACATAATAGTGACGAACACTCATACCTTCTGTTTTGTCATTCCCGATCTAGTCGGGAATCGGTTTTGGTTTTAATTATCGTAATACCAACACCGATCCTCGCCTGCGCGAGGATGACATGTTTATTTGATGAACTGCGCAAATAGAGATTTTGCAGCCTCTTTCCGTTCTGATGTAATAATAACCTCCACAACACCCGATACTTCCGGCCCACATGCTCGCCTCGCTGAGTCGAAGCGGGCCCATGCTGCAACCGACGGCTGACCATAATAGACCACTGCACCTATCGGGGCTTCGATAATGCCAGGAAGTGCCAACAAGTCCTCTTCCCCGTCTATTTCGAGAACATACGGCTTCAATACCTGTTTCTTCGCCGAAAGGACACGCCGTATTTCGTCAATCGCTTCCCTGCTGATAAATCCGGGGCCGCTAACGACTTTCCTTGTGTCAAAATGTCTTTGAACAATCATCGGACGCAAATCGTGAAATTCCTGCCGGTTCACTTTGTTGTCGATAATCATGAGGTTCGGGGTAATCCCAAAATCCAGCAATGTCTTGGTCGTCTGATCCCCAACGGAGACAATCACATCGTTTGCGTGCAGTCGTAACGATGCGTGTACCATTTCAGGAGAAAGAACGACTCCTAAGGGCATGGTGAGCTCATTGCGGAGCGAATTTGGCATAACGAGCCTGCCGCTTCGGTCAATTTTTCCCTCCCGGACGCGGGTAGTAGATATCGGTGTATTATCCTGCGCTTGTACCATGGGTACGATAACAAGTGATACGTTCCTGAGTCCGCGCGCTATACGCATATGGTTCAGTGCTTCTCCTCTTGCCCGCGACTGCTCTGACACAATGAGTGCGTCAATCATCGGATCGGATGCTGCCGGCTCAAACGGATCATCAATGGGGACAATCGTTGCGCGGTCTGTATACCTATGCGCTGTAACCCATTTTGCAAGAGCGTTATGGCGGCTTTCATATGAGGAAGCCGGAATATTATTTTTGTACTGTTTAACATATGCCTCTGACGTAAGTCCGATAAGCACACTCGTACCTACTTCGAACGCCCGCTCGAGCAGAGCCACATGCCCGGCATGGATGCCATCAAACGTGCCGGCAACACAGACTGCTTGATACCGCATGATACTATTATACCGTACCGCGTATCTTTCTATGGGAAGTGTTACCTATAAAAAAGTTGAAATACCATACGATGCAACCGAGAGGTACTGGGCAAACCTTGGCCAACCGGTCGCACACCGCACCAGACTCGTCCGCGTAATCCCTCACACTATCGCAGGTGACGATGAATCTGCCAATGAAAATCCACCCGCCCGACGGAACGCATCGTTTTTTCCTCTACGCAGCCGCGTTGAATCAAAAATCAATTTTAATTTGCCAGACCGCATAGAATACCCATGCGGATGCGTGATCACTTCAGTAGGCGGCGGCGATTTCCGTGTCTCACGGAACTGCAAAAAAGGTGCGGCATGTGAACGACCGCTGTAGTTCAATTTCTGATATCGCACATCGCTGATTCCATAATCGCTATGCTATACTCCTGCTATGGATCCCCTTGCCCGACACTTGGACTTTGCCAACCACCACGCCAACGCCACGGCTGACGATATTAGAGTACTTGCTGCTGACGTCGTCAAATACGGCTTCCATACGGCATTTGTCAATCCCGCGTATGTAAAACTCGCCAAATCCCTCCTGGGTTCCCATGCCAAAGTAGGATGCGTCATCTCCTTCCCGCTGGGGGCTGACGAAACGAGTATAAAAATGGCGGCCGCAAACCGCGCAGTCAGCGACGGAGCGGACGAACTTGATGTCGTTGCGAATCTCGGATTGTACTTGTCCGACGACAAAGAGGGATTTCTCAAAGAAATGACGGATATCGTAGAATCAGCCCGTATCTACGGCAAACCTGTCGTCGTTAAATTCATTTTGGAGCCCGGCTACTTCGATGTGTTGCCAAACAAAAAAGAAGCGATACAGGACGTCGCTCAGTGTATCCAGCAGGCGGGGGCGGATTTTGTAAAAATTGGCTCCGGCATGGGCCCGCGGGGGCCGTCGCTTGATGATGTAGCCATCGTAAAAGAAGCTGTTCCCGGTATGAATATAAAAGTTGCCGGGGGAATAGACACGCGGCAAGAAGCAGAAGCATTCCTGAGCGCGGGAGTATCACGCATTGGAACGTCTCACGCAATAGATATTGTTTTAGGAAAAAAAGTGGAGTAACTAAAGCGACTTCAGTAATTCGATACGGCTTGCTATATCTGTTTCATCTGAAAATAGGAAGCTGTTGGATACTACACGAGTAGCTCCCGCATCTTTTACCACTCTCATCGTCGTCTCATTGATAGCTCCCACGGCTTCGATGGGTAAATCCGGGAAATTTTGGCGGATAAGGCGTATTTTCTCTACCGCCTCAGGTAAAAACGTGCCGCCTACAGAACCCGCTTCTGCGGTCATGACGACGACGCAATCGATTTCCTCCAAAAAAGGCTCTACCTGATCTATCTCTGTGGCTCCATCAAGAGCAATCCCCACCTCAATCTCATCAAATTTGGCAGCCTCAAGGAACATTCTCGGATCATTGCTCTCCACGTGCGCAATCAGGCGTTTGCATCCGGCATCGGTCAACTGACGCACATATTTTTCTGGACTAGCAACTAATAACCGCGCTTCAAAAGAAACTCGGGGATACTGCGCGATAAGCGCGGAAAGTCCGGAAAAATCCGTAAGCGTCGCAGCGGCGATAGTGCCGTCGGAAACATTGAGATGAATCCATGAAACATACGGAGCCACCATGGCGACCTTTCGTTCAAAAGCATGCCACTCTGTTTCGGTTATTTCCGGGATCACATCAATGTCCGACATAGCAACAGGCTACCTTACCCACGAAATCCTTGTAAAGGGGGAAATTGATTACCGGGCGCGCTGAAGATCTTCCGTAAGCGAGGCGTATTTATCGTCCATGGAGCGAAACTGCTCATCAGACACGAGTCCCCGTCCCCACGCGACTGCCAAGTGCGTTCGCACCATAGCGACCAATCCTATGGCATCCAGTAATACCTGACGGCCGAACCGGCGGTCAGCCCGCGACAGTCCGTCGGCAATTTTTGCTGCGACATCGGTAGCACTTTCTATCACATCTTCGACAATCTCTTCTCCGCCAGCCGGCGGATTCCCTTCCCGCATGTCGTCAAAGATGTCATGGACCTCCATGAGCACCACAAACGCGTCCTGCCAGAGTTTTTGATCATGAAAGTTTTGCATGCTCATGATTGTAGCCTACTTATGGATAAAATCCAAGCGAGTACTATTTACGGTGCGGGAGAAGATTCTGGTTGTACGGCAGACGGCGTACTGAGATTGATGGTTCCCACATTGATAAGCTTGTTCGCTTTTTCATCAAAAAGAATCGCAAGTTTCGCATTCGAAAACAGAATGACCCGTTGCCCGTTTTGTGCTTTGGCAAAAAACGGTTGGGCTTTGATCTTCTCCGCATCCTGAACCGTCGCAACCGTCGGCTCTTCTCCTTCGGGCAACTCGATAAGCTTCCCGACTTTTGCCAAGATGTCCTTCACTTCGATCGTTGGATCTGCCGACCTCATTGACAGGCGTTTGTACTGGGCGTAGTAATAAATGCCTGCCGAAGATCCGCCAATTGCGAGCAAACTCAAGACAACAAATGCGATGATAACTGATTTTTTTTCCATATCTATCATTATACACTGACCGTTAAAAAGCAGTATAGAGGTTATTTCGCATCTTCTCCTAATATGATGAGGTAATCAGACGACGGAGTTGCCTCACCATTCGGCATTGATGACAATGTGAAACCGAGCTCATCCGCAAGCTGTTTTGCTTCGAGTGACTTATCCCCTTTTACATCGATAACCAGAGATTTCTCGTACGGCTTCATCTTAGCGTTATCCGTGTCCGTAACAAACGCGGAGGGAACTTTTGCTTTGAGCGTTGGTTCAAATGATTTCGTCAACCCTGTTGTCGTGGTACCGTTTAACAAAACAAAGGAGATAGGTTGTGTCTCGGCAGTATTTGCGGAAGCGGAACCGATATTCACCGGAGCCACATTTAATATACGGTTTGCCTGCGGATCGTAGAGTATGGCAAGCTTCGCGTTGGTATAGATCAGCACCTTATCGCCCTTTTTTGCCTTGATAAAAAATGCCTGGCTGGAAAGTTTTGTCGGATCGACGATGTTGGCGATCGTCGGTTCCTCGCCTGTTGGCAAATCCATAAATTTACTCACCTTAGAAACCAGCTCCCGTGCCTCGGTTTGCGCCGCCTGGGTGGGATTGACGGCACGCTGCTTTTCCTTCTGCCACTGGGAGTAAAAATAAAGTGACACCGCCAACACACCGGCAAGGACTACGCTCAAACCAACAATAATCATCGACTGGCGGTTTATAGATACCATGCGCCCATTATAGTATCATAAAAATGTCTATGAAAAAATTACGTCGGGCGATTCTCGCTTGCATCGTCACCGTCGTAACACTCGTTTCCTCGGAATTTATCCTTTCCCGTTTCTTTCCCCAGCGAACGATTGATTATGTCCAATCGATTTCATTCCGCTGCTTTGAGGAGGGGGAACACCGCTGGGTGAAAATGAAAAAGAACGGCTCCTGTAAATTGCAGTCCATGTACGACTCATTCAAACCGGTTGAAGTGATAACCAACGGCTACGGCCTACGTAATCCCGAAATTCCCATAGCGAAACCGTCCAACATGAAACGCATTCTCTTTATCGGTGATTCGTTCACCATGGGCTGGGGAGTCAAAGATGAAGACGGATTTGTGCGACAGACGGAGACACGTATGAATCACATGAACCTGCCATTTGCGATCCAGACTATCAATGCAGGATTTACCGCAGCCGGGCCGAGCGGATACTATCTTTCGCTTAAGCTCGACGGCATGCAGTTTGATCCGGACATCGTGGTTGTGGGATTTTACCTCGGCAACGACATCCTCTCAAGAAAAGACGTCGAATGGGTCAAAACCGACGATCAGGGACTGCCGGACGTTGTGCGCTCAAAAAGCAACTACATCGATGCGACCGGACAACTCCGCCTAAAAGACCTCCCGCTTGCCTATCACATTCCCTACCTTCGAAGGTCACACCTGTTTATCCTTATGATGAACACCATTTTTCGCGATACCGTTATCCCCGGACAGGAAGAACTCATAACCGACACGGCCTGTATCTTTAACCGCGACTGCCACGCATTCGATCAGGGAAAATCAAAAGTGAAATTGCTTTTTTCTACCATGAATACTATGCTCAAACAGCGCGGTAAACGGCTCGTTATCGCGATTATCCCAACCAATTTCCAGGTGCACTTCAACGTTGAATATAAAACACAATATAATTTGCCGCTTAAACCATCCAACCGCCGCTTCTTAAACGACGAGTTTATCCAACATTTCATACAACAGGAAATCGAATATATTGATCTCTTGCCACCACTTTTGGAAAAAGCAGGGAGTGAACGGCTCTATTTTACCCAAGATGATCACTGGAACGAAGCCGGGCACCGGGTGGCGGCAGAGGCTATTAGCCAGAAACTCATTTCCCTATTCCAATGAAACGGCTTATCATTATCAGCATTAGTGTCATCATCGGAATACTCCTAGCCGAAACGTATCTTCGTCTATTCAAACCGCAAATAACCTTTGACCGGCTGCCGGACACAGGAACAGGATGCTACCAGCCTGATCAGGAGTTGTTTGCCGTACCGAAACCAAATACCGTCTGCACGCTCCGAACACCGGACTACACCATGGAAACACCCATTAATCCGCAGGGTTTTGTCGGGTCGGAAGAAATTCCCATGGAAAAATACCCGGACCGACCACGCATCGCCTTTATCGGGGATTCGTTTACTTGCGGACAGGGTGTGTACCACTTCATGGCATATCCTGCCGTTATCGGCAGCATGCTGCGAGGAAAACATATTCCGGTTGAAGTGATCAACGCCTCCATGGTGGGATCCGGCCCGGACTGGTATTACCTGCAACTCAAGAACACGGTGGCACAGTTCCGGCCGGATATCGTCGTCATCGGGCTGTTTATTGGGAATGATCTGTCTGATATGGATTATTTCTACAGGAAGGCAACCGATACCGCCGGACTACCAACTGCCATTGACACAACGCATGAATATGTCGATATTGACGGCGTGCGCCGATCCACCACTACCCCGCTTCGGTACAAAATCCCGATCTTACGGAATTCTCATGTGTTCCAACTTCTTGTCACCAGATTGTTTGGATCGTTTGTGTATGAAGATAATCCGGAAAGAAGCGATGAACCATGTTTGCTCAACCCTGATTGCAAAAAGTTGGAAAAAAATATGTCACAAGCAGTAGCGGTGCTTACGGGAATCCAAAAAATTTCTTTTTCTATCAACGCAAAACTCTTGGTCGTTATCCTCCCGTGGGAATTGCAACTTCCCCGGCATATCCTTGCCCTTTCCCGCATCAATTTCTTCGCGACTGATACAAGACGCCATGCCATCACCGACGCGCTCGCAAGACAACTGCAAACCGCCGGCATTTCCTTTATCGACCTCCTGCCCGCTTTTGAGTCATATACCGGCACCGAACCCCTACTTTACCCCCAGGATCGGCACTGGACCCCAGCCGGCCACCGACTCGCAGCAGAGGCAATCGCCCCCGTCATCTTAAGCATTATAGCTCAACAACCTTGAGTCGCGGGAACGGGGTGATAACGGAAGTACTCCGACCGATGAGTTTGAAAATTTTTTTAAGTATCTCGTCGCGATAGTTCCAGGCCAAAAGCACGACTGCATCGATGTGTTTTCCTTTTACATATTCTTCCGGATAGATGGGGATGTTGACTCCCGGCAGCACCCTCCCCTGCTTGACCGGGGTGGAATCGACTACAAACGTAATATCTTTCGCGGTAATGCCAGCCCAATTAAGAAGTGTGACTGCTTTGGCAGGCGCGCCAAATCCGATAACGGTTTTATTCCGGTACTTCCGGATCAAACCCCGCAACTTCACGCGATATGCCGAAGATCTTTTGGCAAGTGTTGCAAGTTTTTGGGCGGATACCTGACGCAGAGGAATTCGTTTCTGAATATTACCCGGGGTGGCGATGACCTGCGTGGAACCACCCTGCGCGGGATTCCGTATCATGTGGGTCACAACCAAGCCTGACTGGTTGAGAATCCGCACAAGCGATGATTCGGAAAAATAATAATAGTGTTCATGATAGACCGCATCAATCTGCCCTCTGTCAACCATATCTTCCCATGATGCCACTTCTATAATAAGTGTTCCCCCCGGGGTGAGCAGCAGGACGACTCCCCGGAGGAAATCCCGCAAATCCGGAATATTTGCAAGCGTATGCGTAATCATAATTATCTGAAACTGACCATGTGTTTCTCGAATTTTTTTCGCCAAATTCTCTCCAAAAAAATCTGTAATGACCGGGATCCCTCGGGATTTTGCTAGAGTGGCAATATTTTTCGCCGGATCTACTCCTAATACTCGATAGCCTTTTTTGGCAAAAACAGAGAGCAATGAACCGTCATTACAACCGATGTCCAACACCGATGCGTTTTTTTGCAGATACTTGTTTTTCTCCACCATGGCCGCTAATTTTGTAAGATGCGTTACCAAAGGAAGCGAGGAACCGGTTACATAATGATACAGGGGAAATATATCCTCCGGGGGAACCGTTACCCCCGTCTGTCCAAGCTTGCAGGACGGGCAATAGTATAACACTAACGGGTACCGCTTCACTTCCGCAGCTTCTCCCTGTCCCGGAAAATAATTCACGAGGGGAATATTCCCAAAGGATACTACGCTTTGTGTCGGCTTCCGGCAATACCGGCAAACGTGTCGTTTCATACGCGAGTCCTCATTGTAGCGTCTTTTTGTGCGACCAACAATCCGATCGGAGAATGACCAACCATATACAACGCCAAAGAGACCGGCAACCAGATGACCAGTGTGGGCAGAAACCATGCCCAATACCGCTCTAAACCGACAACCCGAAGCGTGCTCAGTAATAGCCCCATCGGCGCATATTCCAAAGCAAATACCGTGCGTTGAGCCCGAATAATGAATCCATTTCCTTCGACCATCTGCCGCAATCCGTTATCACGAAAATGAACAAGGTGCCGCGGCATGTCAAGGTGAAACCAATACTTCCCAAATACTCTGGCCTCTAACGCTTGAAAGCGGGGGTATTCAATGCACAGCACCCCGCCGGGAGTAAGCCGAGTCCGCACGCGGGCTACAGACGCAGCCGGATCGGGCACGTGTTCCAGACTCTCCCAAAACACCACTGCGTCAAATCTTTTTTTGCTTTTCCACGATAAAAAATCTGCATGAATAATCTGCTGATTTTTACCCTGATAGTACGGATCCAGACTGGTTACCTGATAGGACGCCCTCAACAAATTGCCAAATCTGCCGCTCCCGCTACCTACATCCAGTATGCGTTTGCCCTGATCATACTGCTTCACCCACACGGCGCGGCGCCGCTGTGCCCACCCGAAAAGCTGTTCTTTCGCCCAACCCGCAAATCCAACCTCTCGATAATACGTGTCGGGATAATATCGATACACATGGTTCGGCCGCGGCCAGGTAAAGGCGTTACGGCATATATGACAGTCATATGTTGTATACGTATCAAGGTGACAGATGGCTTCTGAAAGTGCCGCTGTGTGGCATATTGGACACGGTGCCGGACCAAGTGGCTTACTAAATAGGCGTTGCCGGTAACCAAGTTTTTCCAATAATACTTTCATCAACACCATCCCTGTGCCGAGCGAATAACGAATGCTGTGACCCCATGTCGCTCCTCGTTTCGTACCCCGATATCTTGCAGCCACCGGAACGCTGGTAATAGTCAATTCCGCTATAATTGTCTGACAGATAATCTCAAAACTAAACAAATAGTCATCGTGTGTCGATTTCCAGTTAACATGCTCTAAAAGTTGTTTCGTATACACCCGAAATCCCTGATGCGCATCCGGAATGTTTGTCCCCAATACAACATTGTCTATAGTGCTTAACAGCCGTGTTATGATATATTTCCACCAGTACATCCCATCTAATCGGCCTAAAAATCTATTTCCGAGTACCAACATTGCTCCTTTATTAACTTCTGCAAGCCCCGGCACGATCCCATCCGTTCCGTATTCCCCGTCAGGATGCAGTTCGATTATCACATCGGCGCCATGTTCAAGCGCTAAGGTGAGGCAGTATTTGAGGTTGCCTCCATAACCCAAGTTCCGCGGGGTTTGAAACACACTGATCCCCTTCTGTTTTTTTGCCAGTGCGTACGTCCCGTCTGTCGAACAGTCATCAACCAGAATAACCTCATCAAATATTCCACTCGGTATGATGCGAAGAAACGGCACCAGCGTTTTGGCGGCATTGTACGCAGGAAAGACGGCTATAATTTTGGGCTTCATTGTATCTTTTTATAGATAAATACCTGATCCTGATACTTAGGTTTGATCTCACGGAATGACCGCAACTCCATCTCCGGCCGGCTCATATCTGCAAAAAAAACCGGCAGGGCCGTTTCTTCGTAATCGCGGGCAAGATTGATCTCCCGCGGCAATGGCCGGTAGTCAAATGTAAGAAACGTCCCGTCATCTCCCCTCTTGCTATAGAGAATCACCCAATCCGGAGATTCCCGAAAATCATAGATATACCTCGGTATGATTCCGCGGTTTTTGGGAAAAATCCTCGTGTTGATAAGTGACACTCTATTAACAAACCGGATGGTATCTTTCAAATGAAAAATGAGCGGTTCATGGTCACGATCCAGGCTCACAAACGCCGTGTCTCCAACTTTGGCGTACCGCGCTATATAATCCGCCACAACCTTGTCCGGGGTATCGTACGGATAAAGGATTTCCGTAAAATACTCCACCGGAAAACTTCGGAGCGGCTGGAGGGTAAAAACATTTGTCGCAAGATACAATGCCAGCACGACGAGTCCTACCCCTTTGTACCATTGCCACACGTCAGCAAGCAGTATGGCAACAATGATCGACAGATAGGGAAAAATAATCATGGTATATCGAACATGCACAAAAATCGTATCCACGAATGCCACTGTGGTAATAAAAATCATGACCAAAAGAAACAAACCGGCAATAATCCCAGGGAAAAACATCGGACGCACATCCTCCCGCCGGACCAAACGCCGCACCACAACAAACAGAAGCAGCGGCAAAAAAAGAACGGGAAGTCCATTATTATCATTGTATGGGTAACTAGCAGACTGCAAAAAGGTAACGAACCCGAGAACGAGCACATCAAAAGACTCAAGCACGATAACCCCCCGGCCTTCAAATGGCTTGAACGCGATATACCACGGTATGGCTAAAGCGGCAATGACAGCACTTCCTATCCCAAACCATAGGACAAACCGACCAAGCGTACGCCGGTGATACATCGCTGCTGCAAAAAATGCCGCGCTAAAAAACGCGACGAACACAATATAATTGGAGTAAAATAACAGCGTTCCTCCTGCAATAAACGTTATCTTCGGTAAAAAACTCCGCTTGGTCAAAAATAAACAGGAAAATACCCAAACCAATCCCGCAAATATACTCAAAGGATAATGCCGCGCCTGAAACGCAAAAAGAGTATACGGCACAGAAAACGACATAATGATCACGGAAAGAAGCGCCACCTTGGGACGCTTGGTAAGATGGAGGGAAAGATAATAAAGAAGCGGCAGGGAAAGAACGGAAAGGACCATAAACGGCAGCCGGGCCGTAAAGCTCGACTGCCCGAAGAGCGCAAACGATGCGGCAGTCAGGTAATATTGCCCCCAGGGAGACGTATGGTTTACCAAATCGTTGTTGAGAACGACAGCATTATTGATCCCCATGATATTCGTGCCGTCCCAGCCTTTCGGAACGCCGTATTTTAGGATATTGCGGGCAAACAGCGCCGTCTCCGCCTCATCGCCCCATAAGGGATGCGTTTTGGCACCGAGAATCACAAGGATTGCAAAGATAAGTGTTGGGATAATCCATGGAGCCCGACGAAGCGCTATCCTATCCATATTGCCTATGATACCATGACCTTGTATGCGGACAAGGATAATTGAGGTGATTTTTTTTCTCCTTCTTGGTATATTATTCCTCCATCCTGTCAATAGCGGCGACTTTTTCCACCATATCACAACAGGCCGGGATATTGTCGCAACCAGATCACTTCCGAGGATTGATACCTGGACATTTACGGCAAACGGCAAGCCCTGGATCGCGCATTCGTGGGGCGCAGGCGTGCTTTTTTACTTCGTGCATACTCTTGCCGGGTATGATGGCATCAGCGTATTGTTTGCCGGCATCGGAGTGCTCACTGCGCTCTTTTGTTATTTGTCACTAAAAAACCTTAAGGTTGCCTGGTTAATTCGCCTCATTATTGTGTTTGTCACGGCTTCAATTATAAGCCTACGATGGCCAAGTAGGCCGGAAGTATTTGGCCCATTTTTTGTAAGTTTCCTTCTCTATCTATTGCCACAAATCAAAGACCGTCGCAGGGCATATCTCGTGCCCCTTATTATCTGGATCTGGAGCATTATATACGGATCATCCGTATTTTTAGGAATAGGCATTATCTTGATATACGGTGTGCGTTTGCCGATATTGTTGTTGAGTCTCGTCGCGGCACTTGCTAATGGGTACGGACTCCACAGTTTTTTCTACCTATTTCTTATCCCGAAAGTTGCCGACCACGTGGGTGAATGGCTGCCGATGGCGAAAGCACTTGATCCCGCAAGCCCCGGGGTCGTGTTGTTCTACCAGTATCAGATACTGATCTATTCTCTCTATACGCTTACCGCTATCATGCTCATTGTCTGGTTTATGCTCCGAAACAGAATGGTTTTGAAAACACATATATTTTTCCTCAGTATATTTTTCGCTCTCTTTCTGCCCTTTGTATCCGTACGATTTATTAACCTGGCGCCGGTTCTTGCCGCCCCACTTATCGCATTATTGATTGCAAGACTTACACAAAAAACAAGCGTTGCTGCAGTAATAATTTTTCTCTGTATGGGTATCGCCGCCTGTGTTGTTCGGTTTGCCACCTATCCTGTCAGGACAGGACTATCTGCCATACCGTTTGGTTCATCTTCCCTTCAGTATCTTTCTGACTTCAATATCACGGGAAACATCTTTGCCAGCCAGGAGCTCGGCGGCTATATCAAATGGCGCATACCAACATCGTATATCTTTTACGATACGCGCGACGACCTCTATATTTCTACCAACGTCATAACAGATATGAAGCGTCTCTCACAAGGGCAGACAGATGTACGGACGCTCCTTCGTACGTATAACGCGGACATCGTCATCGGAGAAATCGACCATGCAATGTATACACCGCTTCTGTATCTTAATACCTGGAAACTTGTGCACGTTGGGGAGAGCACCTTTGTCGCTGTACAGGCCAGTGTGGCCGAAAAGTATGGACTTATCACATTCGAAGCGCTCGACCCAACTCGCGTACCTCCGGCAAAACCAGGAAAGCTTACTGAAGCGAAAGCCGAAATGGCCAGTGTTCTTAACCGCGACGCGTCGGCAGAAAATTACATCCGGATGGCAGAAATACTACTCGCGTTAGGAAAAACGCAGGATGCGATCCGCATGATCGAACACGCAACAATCGATAGCTTCCAGGGTATGATCTCACCCATTGTGAATCTCGGTCTTTCGGAAATACGGGCAAAATTCTATCTGGCCGATGGCCGATGCAATGAAGCCAAAACAGCACTTATTGCAACCGAAAAGTACCGTACAAGGCCATTTATTTTTTCCCCACACAATCAATTATTCAGTGCCGTAAACAGGTATTGGGGGCAGTACTATATTGTTTGCGAACGGGATATTGCAAAAGCCCGGGACTATTTACTAAAGTATGCGATACAAACGACAAATGCACGCGAACGCCGGAATATTGAAGAATTACTCGATACGCTTAACAAATAAACTATGCAATGGATCAAAACACACCGGAATATCGTTGTTGAACTTCTGTTTCTGATCGTTCTTTTTTTCGTAAGCCAACTTCCGTTACGGGACTTTGACATATGGTTTCACATAAAAAGCGGAGAACTCTTCGTCAAACAAGGGTATCTTTCTACCATCGAGACATTTTCGTACTCGGCAGCAGGACGGGAGTGGACGACGTTTGAATGGTTGTTTCAGATCATAAGCTATTTCATCAGTCAAATTGGCCTCTGGGCCATCCCGCCGTTTATCAGCGTCTTTGTCGTCATCGGATGTTATTTCCTCCTTCGGATTATGAGTAACATCTACCGCATCCCGCTCATCCCGCGACTCGTTCTTGCTTTTGCGTTCTGGGTCTCGACGTATGAATTCAATACCGCCCGGCCCCACACGATCGCTTACACCTTCCTTATTATAGTGCTCTACACTATCCTTGCCCGCATACATCTTAACAAACGCTGGGTCTGGTGGACCCCGCTTCTTACCCTCATTTGGTCCAATATCCACTCGACAGGTTTTCTTTCGTGGGGATTCATGCTTGCGTTCGGGCTTGTTGCCATGCTCCAATGGAGCATAACCAAACAATCATCATATAAACAAACAGCTCGCGATCTTCTTATGATTGCCGCAATCAATGCAGGAGTAACGCTGCTTCCGCCCATGGGGCTCGCGGACTACCGACTGCTTTGGCGGTTTTTCCGGCAGCGGGAATTCCTGGGCTACTTCATTGCCGAGTGGGGACCTCCGTCTGATAACCCATTCGGACTGAAGATCTACACGACCTCCATCATCGTGACACTTCTTTTGTCCATCTTTATCTCTATTCGGGATCACAAAATAATCCAAAATCTTACCGGTATTCCCTTTATAGTCATGGCAATCGGCGGATATACAGCAACACGAAACATCTATCTCGGGACACTGGGGCTCGTTATCCTGTTTGGATCCAACATACAAGCAATGCTTGACTGGTTCTATCTAAAAACCAGATATTGGGTAACCGCTTTGTTCGTTATCGGTTTCCTCATTTTTTACTCATGGGTCTATGCGTTAAAGTACGACAGCATCTACAGAAACCGACTCTTCTATCCACTGCAGGCCACGGAGTTTATAAAATCACAAAACATCGCGGGCAACATGTTCAACGATTATAATTACGGTGCGTACATGCTCTACCGGATCTATCCCACACAAAAAGTGTTTATCGACGGGCGGGCGGATGTATATGAGTGCTGTGAAATGCGCGACTACCTCAAACTTGCAGAAAATAAGCGCATGGAAGAACCCGCGTATCGGGCCTTTCTCAACACGATGTGGGATAAATATGATATCTCCTATGCCGTTATCGTCACCACCAAACACAACGTGATGCGGCGTATTGCGACCCTTCTTAACACTGACGCTGATTGGGCACTCGTGTTTTGGGACGATGACAGCCAAATATTTGTGCGTCACGACGGGAAAAATACTGCATTGATCGAACAATACGGCGTAAAAGCAGCAACTCCCTATTTGAGAAATCCATACCAAACAGGGAGCGAATCCCAAGCACTTGCCGAATATCTCCAGATGGACAACATGGCAAAATCCGCCCGAACCTCAAACGCTATCGGATTTCTGATGCTTAAGGAAAACAAATTTGACGAAGCCAAAAAACGATTTGAGGAAGCGATATCACTCGATCCAACCTTTGAATCACCGTATATGAATCTTGCGGAACTCGCCGCAAAAGACGGCAAACTAGATGAAGCAATTACCCTCTACTATCAAGCGCAAAAAAGAGCCTTTGATCGTGGGCTTATCTATATCCGTCTGGGACAGCTGGTCATCCAGCGCTCCGGCGACACCAACAAAGCAAAACAAGTCTGGAACGAGGGACTCAAATACACAGTTGACGAAGATGCAAAAAAACGGCTTACCGAGCTCCTGTCCACGTTGTGAGGTCAAATAACGCTAAGCCGTCCATTTCCGAAACAAGCTTCACCTGCCGCGTTATTAAGCCGTTTCGCACGACGTCATACCGCGATGCATCCAAAAATTCGTCCCGATGAAGGATGATGGCGTCCACGCCCCACTGTTTCACTTGTATTAATTTATCTTCGGACGGAAAATTCACACTTAACATATTTGCCCTGCGATAATACTCCGCGGGGAAAAAACCTGAATATCCGTTGAAAAGCGTCTTGTTGTGAAAAAGCGCCCCATACAAAAGATACTGTGCGTCCAAATCCTCAGCACGGGCCTGCGGAAAGGCGTAGGAGATCATGTTGCCGATGGGATACTCCAGGATCACCTGTATATCCTTGCGTTGCTCAAACGTTGCGTAAAGCTCCCGGGTGGAGGCGCCGACAATCAGAAAATCCAACGGTTTGTTCCAATACTCTCCGAGGATAAGAAGAATGACGAAGCCGCCGATAATCATGCCCTTTTTCGGAGAGAATCGCGACAGAATACGTGCAAGCGTCATCCCGCAAATCCATGCGAGAAAAAAATACGCAAATACCCCGAAGCGTGCGCTGGTACGGATAAAATGAAACAATGGATTGATCGTATAGAGCAAGCGATAGAAAAACGTCATCGGACCAAAAGAGAGTACGACGGACACAATTATCAGTATGATGCCAACAACCCAATATTTTCTCTCCGAACGTTTCCGAAGCAGCACGAAGCTCAGAGGCAACAACGCTATTGCAATCACTCCCGGAAATAAGCTGTGTTCGCTATAGATTCTGCCTTCGCGCGGAGCAAATCGTCCATAAAGCATATTCATTTCTGATGTAAACAGCCAGTCAGTTGGGCGGGCGGCGTACAGAGCGACCACGTCCATGGATCTTTTGATGGGCTCTTTTGAAAACACACGATAATACATCGTTGCGGAAAGCATGGTAATCATCACAAAAACAACGAATCCAAAAACTCCTGACCGCGTCCATATCAGTGGCTTCCGGCGTTCTTGGAGGAAACGGACACCTGCGTAGATCGGTACTATAACAGTTAAAAATACGGAATAATAAAGAGACGTCAGGAGTTGTAACACGAGAAAGAAAAAAAACCATCCCGTACGCTTCCGTTCAAACGAAAGAAAAATCATAGGAATCCATTGCAAGGAAAACAATATTAATTGATCGGGATAACGGGCAAAAACAAATGGATTGAGAACAAATATTACTCCAGAAAAAATACTTGCCGCTGCGTGCTTGGTCATATACCAGGAAAACACATACATCGAAGCGAATGACAATAGGACGGTCGTAACAACCAATAGGTTTGAGGTCGTGATGATATCACTGGTAAATATGTAGAACGGAAGTGCCATAAGTGCTTGGACAAAATGATGATCGGTATAAAACAAAGAACCCGTAAATCCATGAAACATTGGCAGCATCGTAAAATTCCGCCACTGACCTGTCGTGAAGGCTTCCATCCAGTGTTTGAGAATAAAATTTACCAAATACGCATCGCCGTGGAGTAACCCCAAGGGCTTGTGTACATGAAAAAGCAGGCTATATTGAAAAAGCAGGACGAGGATACCCCCGACGCCTAACCCAACCCAAAACTTCCTATTTTCGTACATGGTTGGCTTGTGCAACATACTCATAGATCATTCTGGATACAGCTATCATGCGCGTCCTAGCTTCCGCTTCACTCGACTGAGACATCATACAAAGCACATACGGCCGTTTGGGCGCATAGACGATACCGCAATCCTGATATACCCCCTTTTCCTCATATATACCAAACTTATGGGCGACCGGAATGCCTGCCGGCACTCCTGCTGAAATATTGTCGTTATATTTCGTCTGAGTCAAAAGTGTCAGAATCTTTTGAGAAGATTCTTTACTAATCACCGAAGACAAATAAAGCGCTTTAAGAATTGATGCATATTGCTTCGGGCTTAATATCACCCGGTTATCAACTTTGGTAAAGTCGATATCCAGCCCTTCATACACGTCATCGAAATACGTCTGAAGCACGCGGTTGGCCAAAACAAGAGATGCAGTATTATCAGACTCAACAAGCGACAGACGGACCGCGTCATCTACAGCGATTACTGCCCCGACCCCTTTTTGCCAAAGTGTGCCGTAATCTTTGTCTATATCACGCTCTTCGAGCCGAATGGTCTCGCCGTCTACTGACAAACCGGACGCTTCTCTCTGCCGAAAATACGCCATAACGACCGGCACTTTGATAAGTGACGCGGCAATAAAATCCTTTTTTTCATTAATACCAATTGATGTACCTGATGGTAAATATTCAAAATATATGCCAAAACTCTCTCCATATCCTATGGTCGCAGCTCTTAATGCCTTGCGAAGCGGTAAAAAATTAACCAGAATATCGTTTTGTTTTTCGGAAAAAATCCGCGGGGAAAGCAACGGGAATACATCGGAACGCTCTGAATTCTTATTCCAAAACAGACACACCAACCATATATTACCTATAACACTCAAGATGAGAAGCAGAACGATCGGACGAAGTACCGAGCGCAACATAGATTTTATCATAATAGTGAGACAAACGTGCTACTTACCCACCCTGCTACTCCGTTATACATCACGTTGTACCACCCAAACTGCTCGTCCGTAAAGAGCAAAGTCTCACCGGATGGAATCTGCCCTGACTCCGTTGCTTCAACAGAGGGCCCGGATCTGATCCGAACAAAGCCTAAATCATTGGAAAGTACCGTTACGGTGCTCGCGCTTGGCGCCACCGTCGGTGTCGGAGTAGGTGTTGCCTTCTCGCCCACCGTAGCCGAAGGCGTAGGCTGGGGTGTGGGCACGATCGTTGGTAATGGCGTATCTGTGGGAGTAGCCACACTGTTTCCCGCGACACTCCCCAACTCCCCTATGCCCGCACCCACCGTCCGGCTTGGATTCGTAACTGCTATAGCAATCCAGTTATACTCCAAATCTCTCGGGTTAGGCGCATCCAGTATGATACTAAACCCAGTCGTTGATACTGCTGCAACGGCAGTTTTTACCGATTCTGCCAAAAATGCGCTGTCAGTCGCCTCTTTACGCACTTGGGATATCGTCACAATCGGCGCCTCATCAAACGGTTTTTCAAATACCACATCTACTTTCGTCGTAGATGCAGCAATGACCGCTACTCCCGCGGTGTCGCGGTTAAATGTGACCCGGCCGCGAAAAATAACGTTGCTTAAAAATTCAACAGTGTCTTCAAAGATAGCTTTTTTCAATACCCGAAGCGTATCTTCAATGTACGTTTGCCCTTTTACCAATAGGTTCTGGAAAATCGTGGCTGATCCTGATGCGACCAAATCACCGGTAAGAGTAAACCCGCCTTCAAGCGTACTGTCTCCGACAAACGATAATGATCCGGATTCAGTCGCAGAAGCAACAAGACCTTGTGTTACCTGAGCAAGAGATGCAATCTGATCAGTCCAAACCTCAAGACCTTCGATGCGGTCGGCGGCGATGGTGCCGGCTCGGATGAAGTCCACATTGAGCGCGCCGACTTTGAGATTGGCAAATGCCCCTTGATCTGCGGCAAATACGTTATCCCACACTCTGCCGGTGGGATCGATAAGACCATAATCCGGCGACCCATCTCCTAACGGCTGGCCGGTATCTTCAAACTGCATTTGACCAATGCTATCCGGCGGCGGAGATCCCGAGTCGTACCAGCCGGCCTGAATGAGAGCAACGATGGTATTTCCCGCCGGACGTTCCCAATAATACCATGAAGGCTTCCCTTCCTTGGGCGTCCCATCATAGGATTCGAGGGCGTAGCCGACGATGCGACCAGCTTTTGTCGCTTTCATGGCAATCCCTCGCTGACTTGAAGATGTTAGCGGATCACCACGGGAAATGCTGCCGTTTTCCGTGCTAACTTTCGTATAGACATGCCCCAACATACCCACATTTGCCCAGTGGGGATTATCTTCGCGACCGCAGTATCCGCTTGCTATATCTTCCGGCAAACAATCACCATCGTTGTTATTTCCCGTACCGGAGGTCGTAACGACTCCCAGTATTTGCCCGTCATACGGCGTATCACTACGCCTGACGCTATCATCTTTGCTGGAAGAAAACACCATGACATCTCCCGGCTCCGACGTATCTTCCTGCTGTAAAAATTCTGAATAGTCGGCGTTAAGTCCCACAGAGTTGAAGCGGAAATTGACGTTTGCAGCCCGGATCCAGATACGGCCGCTTGTGGCCCCGGTGCCGCCGTTATGGCCGATTTCAAAATCTCCGTTTTCTGTAGCAGTATTACTTCCGCGCACACCGCTAAATACTTTAAATACCACACGGGTATTGTTGGAACCATTTCCTATATAAATCCTCGTCGCATTGGCTCCTGCGGTTGTTGTAGAATTGCCGATAAAAATGTTTTCGACAGCCGTCTGATTGCCTCCGGATCCAATATTGATGGTTTTGGCAACGGATGACGCACCGGCGCCAAGATTGATAGTTGTAGTTCCTGAAGAATATGGGGTAGATCCGATACTGATCGTTTCCCCTGCTGTACCGCCCGTTCCAATATTTATCGTATCCGCAGCAGTGCCAGTGCCGATATTTATCGTTTTCGCATTGTTACTGTTGCCTACACTAAGCGCGCCTGTACCACCGTCAATCGTGATGGCTCCGTTTGTGTTTGTGGTAATGGAAAGTTCTTCACCCGCATCTGATGTAGTAATCGTTGCTCCTGCATCACCTACGTATCCGAGTGTCAAATCATCAACATTCAAATCTGTTGCTATTCCAGAATCAATATTTACAAATGTCCCGCCATCTTGCCAATAATTCACTCCTGCTGCGCCCGTTGCTCCGGTTGGACCTAATGTACCAGTTGCTCCGGTGGAACCTGTGGGACCATTTGAACCAGTTGCTCCGGTTGATCCTGTCGGGCCATTTGAACCAG
>JBBTWM010000053.1:0-14261 GCA_038062795.1 Patescibacteria group bacterium
TTACGCGAGGAGAAATACAAAGAATCCTACGGTCACGACCTGGGTAATGAGACCCAAAGGCAATTGTGCTTTCGCATGAAATATATTCGGTATTTTATAAAACGTGAAGGCCAACCGCTCTAACAGACCTGCTGATACTGCGGGCGCGTGCTTCTTTTGGTTTGCAAAAAAGATATACCATGGTGTTTCCAGCCAATCCGGAAGAATCCCGAACAGGACGGTTGCCGCCCAAAGCGTAAACGGTACATATTGCCCGAAAAAATAATACGATACCCCTATACCAAAAGAGGTTTCTGCGATGGCAAATAATCCCGTGTTTTGTTTTGGCCGGTTTCTCCAATTCGTGCCGAAATCCCAGTGTGGGATGCTATCCATGACATAGTGTGAGGTAAGCGCAAGCAATGACGCCGAGACCGGGTCAGAAAATCGCGTTGCGATAGCCCCGGCAACGAGTGCATGTGCGGTTGCAGTCATGATTCTATTGTATGATAAGATGGTTGATGTTGCAAAGCGGGTAGCCTATTTATCATGCAAGGTATACACCTCACAAAAAAAATTGATCCGGTGCTGGACGTTTTGAGAAACCGGTTATTTCGCAGACTTTGGATAGGGCAAATGACGAGTCAGCTTGCGAGCAATATGCTTATATTTTTGCTCGCTCTCCTTATCTATCGCGCGACGAACAGTAATGTTGCCGTGTCGGGACTTTTTTTGGCCTACGGGCTTCCGTCACTGTTGTTCGGTGTTATGGCCGGAACGATCGTTGACCGTTTAGATCGGCGTGCGGTATTACTTGTTTCGCATGTTACCCGCGCACTGCTCGTGTTTGCCGTGTTAGCTCTGAATGACCGGATTTCTGCAGTGTATTTAATTGTCTTTGTGTATGCCGTGATTAACCAGCTTACGATGCCGTCAGAGGTTCCGTTGATTCCGCAGTTTGTACCGAAAAATTATCTGGTATCTGCAAACAGCCTTTTTTCTTTTACGTTTTACGGCAGTATGGCAATCGGCCTTATTTCCGCCGGTCCCGCTCTCCGGTTTCTTGGCCGGGACGGGGCATATTTTTTGATTTTTTCGCTGTACAGTATTGCGGCGATTTCCGTTTTCGGCATCCCGCCGCAAGGCGAGGGTATTAAATCGCTACGACGGATATTCCACTATGATTTTTTGTATATTCTGAAACGTTTTTTTGCAAATATGGAAATGGGTATTCAGTATGTCGCTTCGTCTCAGGTTCTGCGGGATGCGGTTGTTTTGCTGACCGGAACGCAAATCATGCTGGTGCTTTTGGGGACCCTGGGCCCGGGTCTTGCCGACACCGTGCTCAAGATTGATGTACGGGATGCGTCGCTTCTTATCGTAGGACCTACGATTATCGGTATATTAAGCGGGACCGTATGGGTCGGTAACCGCGGATATGCGTATGCATCGAGCCGGCTTATGAATGTCGGCGTGTTATCGGCCGGTGTGATCCTTATTTCCATATCCGTGTTGTTTGGTGCGGCCAATACCTTTTGGTTTTCGCTCGTACCGCGGCCCCTGGTGCTGTTAATCGCTTTGGCATTATTTTATTTGTTGGGAGTAGCAAACAGTTTACTGGACGTACCGTCCAATACGATATTACAAAAAGAAACCGAGGGAGATATGCGCGGGCGGGTATACGGTATTTTGTCCGCCTCGGTTGGAGGAGCGGGAATTCTTCCTGTGGTAGTAAGCGGAGTGCTTGCGGATCTTATCGGGGTCGGGCGGGTTATTTTTTTACTGGGACTCGTGGTAACATTGTATGGGATATATCGTCTGACAACGCATTTGCGGCATAGTGCGTCCGGGTAAACGACGTGTATGATGCTCACACTTATACCGGTTGATCATGGGGGAATTGTCGTTATGAACAGCGTGATTACGCTTTCATGGCTTGTGTTTTCCTTTCTATTTTGGCGGGGACTTCGGGCTGCTGCCATAGAGGAAGATAGGATTTTTGACCTGACATTTTACACCACTGCTGTAGCATTTATGGCGGCTCGGTTCGGTTTTGTTATTACCAATTGGGATCTGTTTTCCGGCAAATCGCCGCTTCTTATTATCGCATTGTGGGTATCACCGGGATTATCATGGATTGCTGCGTTAATCGGCGGCATTGCCGCCTGTGTCGTATTGAGCAGACAGTACAAAGTACGGTTAGGGTTAGTGCTGGACACCCTTGCTACCGCGCTCCCGTTGCCTATTATTCTGGCAGAAGCAGGGTCTTTGGTAACCGGAGCGGAGTCCGGCATCCCTGCCGGTATTCCCTGGGCGTTGAGGACCGGTGCGGATGGGGTCATGCGCCACGCTATACAACTGTATGAAATGCTGGCCCTGATACTTATCGGCGCAATCATGTTTAAGTTAAACGAGCGGTCACTGAGAAATAAATGGCCATATGGCATGGTAGGCATTTGGTTTCTTCTTCTGTATGCAAGCTTTGGGTTCGCCCTTGAATTTCTTAAAGAAGCTCGTGTATACTGGAGTACGTTAACCGCCAATCAATGGGTGTTGATTGGCATTTTTGCTGAATGCATAGGCGTATTATATGTGCGCGGCGGAGGAAGAGAACACCTTCGGCCGCATGTTCATAAATCGCTTGAATTTTTTCGAGAGAAAGGAAAAAAATTGCATGAATCAATTTCCCGTCGATACGCTCGTTAATATCAAAGCCCATCTTGAGGCGGAGAAGTCACGCTTGCTTTCGCGCATCGGTGAACTTTCCGTACAGGATCCATTCAGCGATCCCGGACGTACCAATGACAATGCCGCAAGTGATACGGAAGCCAGTGAAGAAAGCAATCATGACCGCGTATCTGCTCTCGTTTCCGAGTTACAGGTGCAGGCGGCAGATGTAGAAAAAGCGCTTTCAAAAATTGCCGATGGCACCTATGGGTTCTGTACCGTATGCGGCCTCATGATCGATACGGACCGGTTGGCGATACATCCCACCGCAACCATGTGTTTGTCCTGCGAATCGAAGAAAAAAAAGTAGGCCCATCATGGATATTACCGTCCTGTACGAAGACGAGTCGCTTTTTGTCATAAACAAACCTCCCGGGATAGTGGTGAATCGTGCGGAGTCCGTCAAAGGGGAGACCATACAGGATTGGGCTGAAAAAAAAGTTTTCCCTCCTGCATTTGTTGCCCATAGCGAAGAGGAAAAAATATTTGTCGAGCGGGCGGGCATTGTTCATAGGATAGACAAAGAAACATCCGGTTGTTTGATTATTGCCAAAGATCCGGCGGTCTTTTCTGATATCCAGCGACAGTTTAAAGAACGACTCGTGAAGAAAACGTACCTTGCCATTGTCCATGGGAAAGTGTTGCCGGAGGCAGGGGAAATACGGGCACCGGTCGGCCGGTTGCCCTGGAACCGTGAACGGTTTGGGATTGTTCCCGGGGGGAAAGACGCGGTAACGAAATATACGGTAGAACGGTTTGCCCACGTGCATGATGAAGATATCTCGCTCGTGGCATTATTTCCTGAGACGGGCCGCACGCATCAGATACGGGTACATTGCAAATACATTAACCATCCGATTATCGGGGACTTCCAATATGCGGGAAGAAAGACCGCCAGGGCAGACCGGCTTTGGGCGCCTCGGGTTATGTTACACGCCTGGAAGGTGTCTTTCCTGCACCCGGTTCATCACTCAGAACTTGCAATTGAAGCTCCTGTGCCGGATGATATGAAGAGCATCATCTAAAAGCACGCATGTCCCATTCGCTTTCCCTTATTACCACCTTTTTATTGCTCCTTGCCGCTGCTTTAGGCGGGGGAGCAATCGCCGTGCGGCTCAAGCTTCCTTCTATTGTCGGTTACATCGCGGGGGGTATTCTTGTAGGAAATACATTGGCCCAAGGATTTGATCACCAGCTTATCACACTTATTGCGGAGGCGGGCGTGACGCTGCTGTTATTTACTCTTGGGGTGGAATTTTCGTTTCATCGTCTCAAGCGCATTCTCCATGCAATCTCCTGGGCGGCGATTGCGCAGATGGTGATAACGTTTCTCGTCGTACTGCTTTGCCTGATTGCGTTAAAAATTTCTTTCATTCCGGCATTATTTCTTTCCAGTGCAGCTGCACTTTCCTCAACGGCAATTGTGGTGAAGCTATTATCTGAGCGGGGAGAATTGGATTCTGTTCCGGGGGAGCTGGCTACGGGATGGCTCGTTGTTCAGGATTTGGCAGTTGTCCCCATCCTTATCGTGCTTTCTGCCATTGCCGGCGTTTCCTCAGGTGAAGGTACGGTTATTTCTGTGGTGGGCACCATCGTACTGGCCATGCTTAAAGCGGGGCTACTGGTTTTAAGTGTGCTGTATTTAGGGAGTCGCGGTGTGCCGGCATTGCTTGCTACTGTTGCGGGGTTTCGGAACCGCGAGTTTTTTTTACTGACCACGATCGGCATCGTATTTTTTGTGGGTCTGCTCACGTACGCCGTGGGGCTATCGGTATCATTAGGCGCCTTTTTAGCCGGATTACTCGTTGCAGAAACCAGTCAGAATCATGCCGTATTTGCCGAAATCCGTCCGCTTCGGGATTTGTTTGCTGTGGTGTTTTTTGTGTCATTGGGTATGGCGCTTCCTATAGGTGCTCTGGTGACGTCACTTCCCGTCATCATCGTTATGACGTTGTCCGTAGTATTTATAAAAGGCGGCAGTATTTATACCTTGCTTCGGTTTCTCGGATATCACCGGAAAACTGCATTTTTGGTCGGTATCTATTTAACCCAAGTCAGTGAATTCGGCTTTGTTATTGCCGGCGCCGGGATGGCCCTTGGGGCGCTGAGCGAAAGTCAGTCGGCATTACTCGTGGCAGTGACCTTTATTACGATACTTCTCTCGAGTCCGATGATAAGCCGCGGGCATGAACTCTATTACTTTGTTCATACTCTTACCAGGCGTTTCCCTAAACTTTTTCGTGATAAAGCAGAAGAAGCGATGTCGGGCGGGTCTGCTTCCGACGCAGGTGCACCGGGGTATCCCATACGGGATCATGTCGTGGTTTGCGGATACGGGAGGGTGGGGCGGTATATCGGGAGGGCGTTGCAGATGAGCAGTGTTCCGTTTCTCGTGGTGGATTATAATCAACATACCCTGGCCGGCCTGCGGAACGCAGGTATCCAAACGGTCTATGGGGATCCGGCAGACAAAGACGTGCTTAATTTCGCACAGGTTAATGTCGCCAAGTCGCTCGTTATTGCAATTCCGGACCGTCATACGCAGGAAATGGTGATTGGGAATGCGCTGTCCCTAAACCGCAGGATAAAAATTATTTGCCGCACGCATCATGAAGAGGATCAGCGCCACTTGAAATCCTTAGGGGTGCAAACGCTGGTCCAGCCGGAATTTGAAGCGGCGCTGTCCATTGTCACGAAATTGCTTACCGATTACGGTATCCCGCAGGATGAAATTGCCGGAAAAATGAGCCGCCTCAAAATTGAACACGGAATAGGGTAAAATAGCAGGAGATGCAACAGTTTTCCTTTACGTTCGCTCACGTAGACCCGAAATCGTATGCACGATTGGGAACCATCGTGACGCCGCACGGTGTCATTCAAACACCGGCGTTTGTGCCGGTTGGGACGCAAGCCGCAGTCAAGTCGCTTACCCCGGATGAATTGGGTACACTTGGTGTTCAATTATTTTTTGTGAATACCTACCACACATACTTACGTCCGGGACTTCCGGTGATTGAAAAATTCGGCGGGTTGCATAATTTTATGGGCTGGAAAGGGCCGATTATCACCGACAGCGGGGGATTTCAGGTATTTTCGTTGGGGGGCAAAAAACTTATTAATGTGGCGATTTCTGAGTCCGCAGTGCTCGATCGTGAGCGATTTGCCCGGAGAACAAGCAGGAAGGATGGGCAACGTCTCGCTCTATTTCCGGACGATTACAAACCAATCGGGGAATTAGTTGCCATCGATGAGGACGGCGTGACGTTTACGTCCCACTGGGACGGTACCAAACACCGGTTTACGCCGGAACGGTCCATAGGGATTCAACATGAGCTGGGGTCGGATATCATGATCGCCTTCGACGAATGTGCACCGTACCCGACGACCTATGCGTATGCCACGGCCGCGATGAACCGCACACACCGTTGGGCGGCGCGCTCGCTTGCCGAGCATCAGAAACTCTGGAAAAAGGATGCAAAAGCGAAAAAACCATATCAGGCGCTGTATGGGGTGGTGCAGGGAAGTGTGTATGAAGCCTTACGGCAGGAATCGGCAAAAACGATCGCTGCCATGGACACGGACGGTATTGCGATTGGCGGAGTTTCGGTTGGAGAAAGTAAAGAAGAAATGCGCCACGTATTGGAATGGGTGAGTCCGCATTTGCCGGAGTCCAAACCGCGTCACTTACTTGGCGTCGGGGAGATTGATGATATCTTTGTCCTTGTTGAATACGGGATGGATACGTTTGATTGCGTACAGCCGACCAGACTGGCACGAATGGGCAAACTGTATGTGCCTCCCTCCCCAAAAGGGGACCGTGGTTATATGATCGATATAACAAAAGAGGCATTTGCCCGCGATACCCGTGCAATAGATCCGCAGTGTGCCTGCTATACGTGCACACATTTTTCGAGAGCATATGTGCATCACCTTTTCCGCGTCCGTGAGCTTTTGGGGTATCGGCTTTCTACCATTCATAATATTCATTTTGTCACTCAGCTGGTTTCTGACATACGGGCCGCCTTACACAATAAAACCTTCCTTGAAATGAAACAAAAGTGGCTTTACAATAGATAGATATCATAAGGAGGATATATGGGACAATTTGGCGGTTACTATAAAGGGGATAAGAAAAAAACCAAAAAAAAGGATTTAGAGAAAAAAGCGCAAAAACAATTATCCGGTGGCTCATGGCAGCTTCCGCAAGTAGAAATTATAAAACGAGGGAAAAAAGAGTGGTAAGCTTGTTGCCATGGACCGCAAACCTGCCATGAGGATCCATACACCCCCGCAGATGCGCCGGGTGGCGCATGTTCTGCCGCACATGATCGTGAGCACTATTGTGTTCATTGTGGCTCTGCTCGCCGTTTTGTGGTTTCGTGCGGTGTTGCAGGCGGCACCCTACCGGCAGACTATTGTGATTGCCGGAAGTCCCACCCATATTCTTTCCGTGAATGCAGCCAAGTCAAACGTCACGCTTATAGACATTCCGGAAGACACGGTTATTTCGGCGGTAAAGGGGTATGGCAATTACTCGGTGCGCTCACTCATAACACTCGATGGCATCGATACCCATCATGGGACACTTGTGACCGCAAGCCTAAGTGATGCGTTCGGTATACCCATATCCTGGTACGTGGCTCCGACAGATAGTTTCGCCGGCAACGGCACGGTCGACATGGTGCGCCGCTTGTTTTCCTGGGGAAGTATCGGTCGCATGCTGATCGGGAAGATTGACACCTCTGTGCCGATTTCGACATGGATCAGTTTGGTATGGATGCTTCGGTTTATTCCCGCCGATGCGGTCGAAATTGTGGATGTGGGTCCCGCAATTGTACCCATGCAATTACCCGACGGAGGGTCAGCACCGACGCTGGATGAAAGTAAGCTCGATTTCGTGCTGCAGAACAGACTTGTTGATACGGGGTTGCGCCCTGAAAACCTTACGGTTGCGATGTATAACACCACACAAATCGCCTCTGTCGGACTTCGCGCCTCCCGTCAGCTTTCCCGAATGGGAATACAGCTTGTCTTTGTGGGTAATGAGGATAGTGCGTTATCGAGGTGTGTGATTACCGGTTCAGACGCGGCACTTCGCTCTAAAACTGCACAATTCATCCGTTCGTATTTCCAGTGTGAGGAGAAAGAGGAGCGGGGGAATATCGGTAAAGGGACAGGTGCTGATCTTATCGTTGAGTTAGGCTCGGACTACGCATCACAGTACAAATAACGGTCTTGTCGCATTACTCTTCATTTTCCGGCTCTTTGGCTTCGCCGTCCGCTTCGGCTGTATCATCGGTCCGTTCTGATCGGGTAAAAGGCACATACATCGCGGTTGTCGCAAACGATGGCTGTGTGGCAAAGCGTTTACCCCGTGTCAGTTCGCGCAGGAATACCGTGAGCGTATTTTTGCCGATGGATTGCACCAATGCCTGATAGGTATTGCCGACTGCCAGAAATTTAATGAGCCGGAAAGACAAATCGTCCGGTAATGCGGCAAGATAGATATGACCGGCGCTCCGTACTTCCACGACATGATTCCTCGCTTTGAGTTCAACTTCTTCTCCGGGGAATACTGTTGCCAACGCGCCTATGGGGGCTGCGTTTACGCACTCAACAATTTTTGTTTTTCCGGGTTCTTCCAAAAAAGACATAGGGAGCACCTGCTTTTTATTCCCTTTGATCAGGTCTTTTTGTCGTACGCTTCCTAACTTTTTAAGGTTCTTAATTGCAATTTGGTTATAGGTATCGAGCTTCGTCACTTTGAGGAACGTTTTTTTGGCAAGAGTCAATTGTCCGCTTTGTAAATACGCAAACCCAAGGCGGTTAAGAAAGCTGATGTTCGTTTTGTCCGTTTTCAGGAGGGCGGTATTTATACGGATGGCCTCTTTCCAATCCTGGGCAAGGGCAGCATTTATCGCGGTGAGATCAGAAACTATTGTATCGCTCATGGTGATGAAGCGTACCAGAGTTTCTTGAGAAAAGTCAATACAGAAGATACAATGAGAGGCGGGTATGAGCGGACATTCCAAGTGGAGTAAGGTAAAACATCAAAAGGCTACGACAGACGCCGTAAAAAGCCGGGCATTTACCTGGGCATCGCGCGCATTGAGTGTCTCCGTGCGTGAAGGCGGAGGAATGACAGATCCCGACAAAAATTTCCACCTTCGTCTGGCGATAGAACAAGCAAGGGCGGTCAACATGCCGAAAGATACGATAGAACGTGCGATTGAGCGGGCATCAGGAGCGGGTGCCACGTCGTATGAGAATTTGCTGTATGAAGGATACGGACCGGGCGGGGTAGCCTACTTAGTAGAGGCAGCAACGGATAATCACCAGCGCACCGCATCGGAGGTAAAACACGAATTTGAACGTGTTGGAGGAACACTTGCTACACCCGGAGCCGTGAGTTATCAATTCCGTCATAGCGGCGTGGTTGTTGTATCTCAAGCGGGGCAGACATTTGATACAATGCTTGAGGTTGCCTTGGCGGCCGGTGCTGATGATGTGATCGAGCGCGATGATATGTTTGAAATCTATACCAGGGGATCAGTATTACCACAGGTTAAACACTATCTGGAAACATCAGGGCAAACAGTAGAACATGCAGGGTTTATTATGAAAACGGGCAATCCCGTAGAGCCGTCTGATGACGTGCGGCAAAAAAATGAGCATCTGGTAGAAGCATTGGAATCTTTGGAAGATGTACAAAATGTATACACAACGATGGCATAATAGAGTGAACTAAAATAGGGGAGAGCATACTATGATGGTACAGGCAATATGGGCACGTATAGTGAAACGGTTTAAACGGTGGGATCGGACCCAGCCGTTTACCAAGCGCCAGCAATTTGTCATTATTACGGGCGTGTTAACTGCAGTCCTTATGCTCACCCAATTGGCTTCTTTGGATTTCCGCTATCCGATGGTTGGGGTCCTTGCCCTAGCAAGTTATGTGTTGTGTGCGTTTGGTCTTCGGGATGACCTGGTCGGTCACGAGTGGTTGACACTCCTTATCCTTCCTTCATTTTTCACCGCTGCTGTCGCCGTATTTTATTTTTTGTTGCCGACACGGTGGTTGACGCGTCTGCCCATCGTTGCCCTGTATGCCGTGGGCATGTATGCGTTGTTACTCACGGAGAATATCTATAATGTCGCTGCTGCCCGCACGATCGCATTGCTTCGGGCAGCGCATTCCGTGGGATTCCTGCTCACCTTGACGACGTTTTTTTTGTTGGCACAGACTATCCTGGCCTATCGTTTTTCCGGATGGCTCAACGCTGTACTCGTAGGAGTGGTAACGTACCCGTTAACGATTCAAATATTGTGGTCGACGACCCTGGAATCCCAGATAGGGAAGTCTGTGAAGGAATTGACGCTTATCGTGACCCTCGTTTGTATAGAAATAGCCTGGATATTTTCATTTTGGCCTGTCAGAACAACTCTTTTGGCACTATTTTTGACCACGGGATTCTACGGGTTAGTAGGCATGGGCCAGCAGTATCTTTCGGACCGTCTCTATAAACGGACCGTCTGGGAATTTTTTGGTGTCGTGGCGATTGTCTTTGCTATTTTGTTATTGACGACCAATTGGCGAACTGCCATCTAAGGGTAAAAGGCCTCAGAACGCGGGCACTGCCTCGCCGGCAAGGCGGGGTGGGAGAGTGAGATAGTTTGATATAGATGATATAGTTTGATATACGCCTCGAAAACTATAGGCCTAATGTGCTCGCACTGAGAAACGAATGTGGATAATTAATTTCACGGGGTCTGACCGATCTTTTCACAGCCTCACTTTGCTCTCCCTTGAGTACACAATGTGTGCGATAAAATGGTCATTTGTATTGTTGTGACGCGCTAAATGGTCATGCGTGTGTTGCGCAAGAGGAGCGAAAGCAGCCTCAGAAATTGCCTTTTGGAGCATATTAATGCGCTAAATTGCGACGTCTACGGTAAACGGGCATGCTGTCAGAGGAGGGAGCCTGGCCTCGAAAGTGTTGATATAGCGCGTATTGATGCGCTATCTGTACTCGTTCGTAAAAAACCCGAACGGCCGTTATTTTGTATGATAGGAACCTTTGTTTTTCCGGCCGTATTCGTTAGACCAGTGCAGTGCGTACGCTAGCCTCAGATAGGCGCCAGGGTATAACGGCTACTATGCTTCTCTCCCGGCCGTATCCGGTTTATTCATAACAGCCGCGATTTTCATACGCGACTACCTGCGGGGTAGATTATGGTTCATAGTCGCACAATAATACTTTTGCGACATCACGAAGCGTGCTGTGCGCAAAAGTTGCCCGTTCATTGTGACGACGCTTCTTTATAATCTTCGTTAAATGAACGATGCTTTTTCTATAATTCCATAGAACTATTCCTCTCTTGTTATCGAATGCACATTGGTACTTGTGGTTCTTTATTTTTTGTTTCGGTCACCCGTTGGATTTATGAGTTTTCTTATCCTAACGACTTAAACTATTTCGCAGGTATGTTGTGAGATGACCATTCATGCGTCTTTTAATAATCAGAGGCCTTGTAGGTCAGTACAGAGGCGTAAAACTGAGGCTAATTCCCGGTAAACCGAAAGGCGCCCAAAACATGGGTTTTTGACGGATATGCGCCGGCATTTGTCTCCACTAACGATACGTTGTCTATGACACTGGTGCCGATGTCTATGTTTTTAAATATTGCTACTTTTTGTAGGAATTCTGGTGACGGTTTATGTGAATACCGGCAAATAGTTGTATTGGCAAAAATCATCTCGTCGGAAAAATATTTTTTGACGTCCGGGATGCCGCTACTTACGAACGCCCGGCGCAGACGGCGTATAAACCGGTCGTATTCGGGTGTAATAAGTACGATGACTGATACACTGGTTGGTAGCGATAAAACGCCGTGCCATATGAATGGAAATGGCCGTTCTGACTGGACAAGTTCTGTCAGCAGCTGCTGAGAAGTTGCGATGTCTTTCTCACTATACGTGGGCGGATTATGGATGATCCGGATGCTATGAAATGTAATATGCAGCGACTCCTTTGGATAATAATACTGATGAGGATCAAGTCGCTGTAACGGTCCAATAAGCCTGTTTTGTATGGACACAGATATCGCTTTCGGTACGAATGCGTTGAGGCTCAGGCACAACTGATTGTCCGTCGCGTAATCGGTTTGCATAGGAACAATGGTTGAGACACGGGAATCAGATGCGAGCTTGGTTTCCATCTGGCGCATCAGAGCAAGCTGTTTTTGTTGAAATGGGGTCACTAGATCATTCTAGCATATTGACAAAGCCTGTTGATGTCGCACATCATTGGTTGTAAGGACGTCTATAAAGACGTCTTACAACCAGGCGCAATTTTGCGTACGTCAAGATGACGTCGCAATAATTGCTTTGTGCCGACGTTTGTTAAACGTTCGTACAATCCGTAGTTATTGTTTGATATTTCTTAAATTATCGTAAAATACCGCGTTTTTCTTGCTAAATTATGGATTTGGAACAGCTGATTAAAGACTTTTTGGAATATCTTGAAATTGAGCGCAATGTTTCGCAATTGACGATCCGTAATTACCGGCACTATTTACAGCGGTTTGTAGCATTTTTGGCCCATTACAAGGCGCCATCCTCCCCTCCCCTGCCTGCTACAACCGTGAAAATTTCTGACGTAGATGCAGAAAGTATCCGGCAATACCGTTTATATCTGTCGAGATTTTCTGATCCCAAAGGTATGACCCTCAAACGCGTTACCCAAAATTATCACCTTATCGCACTGCGGAGTTTCCTTAAATACATGGCCAAACGCGATATTCCTACGATTTCTCCGGATAAAATCGACCTCCCCAAAGCGGAAAGCAGATCAATTAAGTTTTTGGAACACAACGATGTCGAACGGCTCCTCAACATGCCCGAAATCAGTACAAAGGAAGGCATGCGGGACAAAGCCATATTGGAAGTATTATTCTCAACAGGTCTTCGTGTCTCCGAACTGGTGAATCTCAACCGCGATATGATCAATGTGGACCGGCGGGAATTTAGTGTTGTGGGCAAGGGCCGGAGGACCCGTATCGTCTTTTTGTCGGAACGCGCTGCCGAGTGGCTGCGGCGGTATATCGGCACTCGCGAGGATGATTTGCGGCCCATATTTATCCGCTATAGCGGCAAGACGCCGGATGAGCATGACCGTTCTGGAGAGTCCATCCGGCTCACTGCACGTTCCGTGCAGCGCGGGGTCGAGAAATACGTCAAGAAAGCGAAGTTGATGATCAAAATTACGCCGCACGGGCTTCGTCATACCTTCGCAACCGATCTATTGGGCAACGGCGCGGATTTACGGGCAATCCAGGAATTACTGGGGCACAAAAACGTCTCGACAACACAAATATATACTCACATTACGAATCCTCAACTCAAGCAAATCCATGATAAATTTCACAGTAAATAATTCTACGTCTTTACGCTGATGAAGATTACCGTCTTGTATAACAAACCCGCTGCGCGGTTTACGACTCACTCCAAGAACGTAGAAGCGGAAGAAGATACAGAGGAATCAGCTGAGGAAGTGGTGGCAGCACTGAAAGAAAAAGGCGCTGTTGTTTCTCTTGTTCCTATTACCGAAAAAAAAATCCCCCAGACAGTCAGTACGTTGCCCGATGATCTTATTTTTAACCTTATTGAGTGGACAGGCAGGGATGCCAAATACGCGGCCCAAACGTACGATCTTTTAGACGCGCGTGGGCTCACATACACCGGCGCTACCAAGGACAACTACTTTCTTTCGTGTGATAAAGTGGCGATGAAACGGCGATTGGATGCCGGCGGATTTCCGACGGCTCCCTGGCAGCAGTTTATCATCGGTGATGAGCCGGTCCGGGAAGATTTGCCGTTTCCGGTGATTGTCAAAGTGAGTCTGGAACACTCCAGTGTCGGGTTATCAAAAGACGCCGTTATCGATGCACCCGGGAAGCTTTCGGGATTTGTAAAAAAGCAGATCGCGGCCTTCCGTCAGCCGGTTTTGGCGGAACAATTTTTGACCGGGCGCGAATTTCAGGTTACCTTGTTGGAGAAAGCATCAGGGCTTACCGTGTTGCCGCCTGCAGAGGTGATTTACACCAAAAAAACGAACGTGCCGTTTCTCACGTATGAAAGCCGGTGGAATGCAGATCATCCCGATTTCCAAAATTCAACGGTAGAGTTGGCAGTGTTGTCGGATCGTCTTGCTGATAATCTGGATCGCATGAGCCGTGGCGTCTTTATGACCATGGGGTACCGGGACTATGCGCGGTTTGACATCCGTTGCCTTGGGGAAACGCCCATGTTTTTGGAGGTAAACTCTAATCCGGGACTGAGTGACGATGAACAGTATGGCATGACCGTTTCCTACAAAGCACTCGGGATGTCGTTTGCCGATTTTGTGTGGGAAATTGTTCAGTCAGCTTTACGAAGGAAAAATGTTTAGTGACTAAGTGAAAATTTGTCGCAAGGGTGTGCGTTGTGAGTGAGCCCCTTGCGACACCTATGAGGGAAAATCGTTGGGAAAAAACCGTAAGGTTTTGTCCCAGAG
>JBBTWM010000054.1:0-4192 GCA_038062795.1 Patescibacteria group bacterium
TTTGTGGTTATGGGGTCTGCAGAAACTGATTGCCAGAAGGGGCGTCGACGGAGGGCGTACACTCAGTATGATCATGTGTAAGGCGTCCTGGAATCATCCGGCTTGGGAGCACTGTATGAAGCACGATGGTCGGAGGATAAACCGCCGGAACTGAGAGTGCGCCCTGAGTTCCGTAGTGTGAAAGAAGTATTTCCTCCCCGGAGTGGAAGTTTTACTACATTCCAATACCAGCGACGGTTGTTTGGCTTCCTTTAGCCGAATGTAAACGCGTAAAAACCATTCTTCTCTGTACATTCTTACAAAAGTACTGCTTCCTTATGCCTTTATTTTATTCTTAAAGTGCTCTCTAAAAGTAACTTGATACAATTTGATATACAAAGATACGAACAAAGTCTTCTTTCAGCAGATGAGAGGCTCAGAGACTATCATTTCTAAAACGTCCCTCTTGACACAGATTCTGGCAGCGGTAAAATAGATGAGAATACAGCATTTTATGCTGAGGTAACTATGAAGAATATATGAATGATTTTCAATGGGAACGCTTTACTGAGACCAGACAACGGTTCGATGATCATATAACAATCACGAAAAGCGGGGGTATGGGTTTTCCGAAGAAGTTCAGTCAGGACAACCACGTCAACGATTATAAGTACGTACTTCTATTTTTTGACCCGACGAATCATGCTATCGGCATATCGTTCACGAATGATGATACCGAGAAAGGAAAACTCAGCCTTGCAAAAAGTAACCAGGGATTTGGTGCGAACGTGAATGCCCGTACGTTCTTTTTAGCAAAAAAGATCGATTTTCTATCGCATGCACGTAAGTATGATTGGAAGAAGGAGAGCTTTGAAGGGAAAGATTTATTCGTGATTGTATTAGATCAGCCGGAATCCCCGGCGGGACATCAAGAAGACAAAAAAACTGAGTCTGACGCTTCGCAGGAAGCTGGTGCATCAACCACGCCTGGGATTTAAGGCTTCAACGTGGCGAACGCAGTTCGATTCTGCTCCTGCGAACCGCTAGATCCAGTTTATATATCAAATTATATCAAATTAGTACAAATATCGCTATATATTTAATATATCAGAGAATATTTGATCTGTTAATAGTTAACCAAACGTAAACGCGTAAAGTTCCGCATTGCCGTCCAGGAATTCCAGTTTTAGCATGTGGGTGCCGATTGCCGGGAGTTTGATGAGTTTGTAGAGCCGGTCACCGTCAATGGTTACCACGCCGTTTATTACATCATCTCCGGCAAATTCACCCAATTCCTTCCCGTCCATAGTTACGTTGATCTTTGCGGTATTTCCTTCTGTTTTTGGCCGCAATACAAGAAATACCTCCGTTGCGTCAAAGTGATAGGTGAGCGTAGCACCTTCTGAAGGCATCGCCCGCTCGCTGCCGATTGTCCACGTGCCGGAAAATGCAAATGAATTTTTATTGAGATTTTTGGGAGCCGAAAATACCATTGTATTGTCCGGTTGAACCCGTTCAGTGGAAGCAAGTCCCGCCATGCGTTCGTATCCCACATATGTTTCCGGCGTCCGCGTTTGTACCTGATAGGCAGGATTGACGATCGGATCATTGACGGTAGCGCCCGTTTCGGAGAGCAGACTTTGGATCATCGATTCTGTTTCGTCATAATCGCCCTCGCCGAAATGCGTGTAGCGGATCTTGCCCTTGGCATCAACTAAATATTTCGCCGGCCAATAGTGGTTGGCATACGCCTGCCATGTGGCATAGTCGTTGTCCTGCATCACGGGGTACGTAAGCCCGAAATCTTTGAGGGCTTTTGCGACATTGTCGGGGTTCTTTTCAAACTCGAATTCCGGTGTGTGGACGCCGACGATAACGAGCCCCTTATCTTTGTATTTTTCATTCCAGGCTTTGATATAGGGAAGTGTTCGGATACAGTTGATGCATGTGTAGGTCCAGAAGTCGACCAGTACGACTTTGCCCCGCAATTCCTTCATCGTTAACGGTTCTGAATTAAACCATTTGCCTCCGGCAATAAAGTCCGGGGCATTTCCGTAATCCGAGTCTGACAGTTTAAGCATAGGGCCTCCTTCTTTCAGTGTTTGTAATTGGTTGCGAACAATTGCGTTGTCTTCGAGTTTTGTAAGCCCGGTGCCATAGGCAGGAAATTTTTCCAGGATATATGCTTGGAATTGCCGGTCCCAGGAATTATAAATGGCGAGTGCCGTCAGAAGCATGAGTACCCCGAATCCTTTTTGAATACGCGGGGTATTTGCAAGTAACCACGGGTGACTTGTGAGTAAAACCCGCCCTCCTGCAGTTATGGCAAGAAGCGGTATGGCAGTGCCGAGCGCATACGCGAGCGTGATGATGACGGCAGAAAATCCAACACTGCTGGTAGCGGCGAGTGTGATAATTGAGGCTAGAATTGGGCCGACGCATGGGGTCCAGATAAGTCCTAAGCTCACGCCCAACAACACGCCGGACAAGAAGTCGTCATTGGTTGATTGCTTGGGTGCAAACCGCGTGAGTCGGGAAAACAATTTTTCCATGCCGACCTGAAGTGTTGGAACAAGAAGTGAAGCTCCAAAAAATGCGATGACCGCGACGGCAATTATTCGAAGTATATCAGCGGATGCTCCTGTTGCCCGGACAATAGCGCTTAAGAATAAAGTAAAGAAGGTAAAGCTGAGGATAAATCCCGTGACGACTCCCATCGGGCGTTTTTTGCCTCCTGTGATAGAACCGGAAAGAACAATGGGAAGAATCGGCAATATGCATGGCGAGAGGATAGTGATGATGCCGCCCAGGAATGCAAACAGGATAAGAATAATCATGGATTATTTGGTGTTGGAGATCAGATCCTGTACGTCGCCGCCGTTCCACTTTTTCACTTCTTTACCGATAGAGTCGACAAGGACAAATGTGTGTTGGTAGGTTACCGCGTACTGTTTTTTCAACTCCGTTGACGAATCGTAATCTGTTTTGAAAAGCATGACGTCAGATGGAATCTGCAATTCGTTTTTCTGAAAAGCTGCATCTGCGGGTCGGCAGGTGGGGCACCACGGCGCATGAAAAAATAACACGCGTTTCTTATCCGGCGTTGCATCAAATGCTGCTTTGGAATAAGGCACATAGCGGGAGGCTATTTGCACGGGAGAGTCGGTTGTTGCTGTATTATATGTAGGTGTAATTTCCGGAGCGGGTGTTTGGTTGCCTGGATTTGTTGATAGCCGTTGTGAGAAAAAGTAAGCGCCTCCAACCAGGACAATAAGGGAAACAAGAGCAAGTGTGATGTTAGATTTCATACATGATTAGTGTATAGGAATTTCCTCGTGGGATCAAATGTTCGGGCGTTATTTTACCAATCTTTACTTCCGTTCTAAAAAGAAGTAATGTATTGGATTGAATGGGCTTCAGGACAGTTCAGACAGACGGGAACACCATAACGCTTCATTTACGTAAGGAAGCCGGAGCCGGCTATTGTACGTGTTCCCATCCGTGTCCGCGGGCAGATGTGACGAGTGAGCGGAGTTACCGCCGGATCCGCGCTGCTGATAATGCCGTTGTTTGTACAAGAGTTTCCCCACCGGACCACATCAACAGATTCCATTCGGTTTTTACTGAATCACTTCGGTGTAAAAATAACTGGCGATATTCTCTTGCGGCACTATTTCGGGGAGTTACCACTCCGGTGAAATGAAAACAAATCCATTTCTCGGTATTGCCGGTGTAGGGAAAATCTATAGACAGAAACGCAAAAATCCTGTACAATAATCCAGTTGAATTGTTGAAGCATTACTTGCTTCCCAAGTCGGGGAGTTTTTTTTCATTGTATGGCCAATCCACTCACAACAGTCACCGAAAACCGCGATGTGCCGCTTGATAAAGTGCGCAACATCGGCATTATCGCGCATATTGATGCCGGTAAAACTACGACAACCGAACGTATCCTCTATTACACCGGAAGAAGCTACAAAATCGGCGATATCGACGAGGGTACTACGCAAATGGACTGGATGGAACAGGAAAAAGAACGCGGTATTACCATCGTATCGGCCGCTACCACCACATTTTGGAAAGGCTACCGTTTCAACATCATCGATACTCCCGGGCACGTAGACTTTACCGCCGAAGTAGAACGGAGCCTCCGCGTGCTTGACGGAGGGATAACCGTGCTGGATGCGGAGGAGGGTGTGCAATCCCAGTCCGA
>JBBTWM010000054.1:4292-30880 GCA_038062795.1 Patescibacteria group bacterium
TTGACGGAGGGATAACCGTGCTGGATGCGGAGGAGGGTGTGCAATCCCAGTCCGAGACCGTGTGGCATCAGGCGGATAAGTACAAAGTCCCGCGTATCTGCTTTGTGAATAAGATGGATAAAATCGGCGCGGATTTCCGGCATACGATCCAGCAAATCGAAGAACGGTTAGGCGCACGCACCGCCGTCATGGTGGTTCCGATCGGCAGTGAACAGATGTATAAAGGTATAGTAGATCTTTTGACGCTTAAGGCGATGGTTTGGAATACCGACGACCTGGGCTCGCATCCTGACGAACTCCCGGAAATCCCCGCAGACCTCAAAGATGAAGTAGAAAAATCCCGCCACGAACTCATTGAGCGGATAAGCGAAACCGACGACGCGCTGCTGGAAAAATATCTCAGCGGTACGGAGCCGACGGTTGATGAACTCAAGGCAGCGCTTCGACGCGCCGTCATCGACTATAAACTTGTTCCGATTTACTGCGGAACCAGTTTGCGCAATAAGGGTGTCCAGCCGCTTCTGGATGCGGTTGTCGATTATCTTCCGTCTCCTTTGGATCTTCCGCCGGTTACCGGTATTACCCCCAGAACTGAAGAAAAGGTTACGAGAAACCGTACCACAGAGGACAAATTTTCCGGGCTCGCGTTCAAAATTCAGATTGACCCGCATGTCGGTAAGCTTACCTATGTCCGCCTGTATTCCGGAAAACTGGAATCCGGTTCGTACACGTATAATTCCAGCAAAGGTGCGCGCGAGCGCGTCGGCAGGTTACTCCTCATGCATGCTAACCAACGCGAGGAAATCCGGGAAGCATATGCCGGAGAAATCGTGGCGGTCGTGGGACTTAAAGATACCATTACCGGAGATACGCTTTGTGATGAAGAAAATCAGATCGTTCTTGAGAAAATCACGTTCCCGGAGCCGGTCATTTCGCTTGCTATCGAGCCTAAGACCAAAAACGATCAGGAAAAGATGGGATATGCCCTGCAACGCTTGGCCGAGGAAGATCCGACATTTAAGATTAAAAGCAATCTGGAAACCAACCAAACTATCATCTGGGGTATGGGAGAGCTGCATTTGGAAATTCTCGTCGACCGTATGAGCCGGGAGTTTAAGGTAGAAGCAAATGTAGGAGCGCCCCAGGTCGCGTACAAGGAAACGATCAAAAGGCTGGCTGAGGGCGAAGGAAAGTATATCCGCCAGACCGGAGGACGCGGTCAATATGGACACGCGATGATCAGGATTGAGCCCAAAGCAAGAGGAGAGGGATTTGAATTTATTGATGCGATCAAAGGCGGATCCATTCCGAACGAATTTATTACCCCGATTCACAAAGGTATCAAAGAAGCTATGGAAAACGGCGTCCTTGCCGGATATCCGCTCGTCGATATGTCAGCTACTCTCTATGACGGGAGTTATCATGATGTCGATTCTTCCGAAATAGCCTTTAAGATTGCGGGGAGCATGGCGCTTCAGGATGCGGTGAAGCATGCGGATCCGACGATCCTCGAGCCGATCATGAAGGTAGAGGTGACGACCCCTGACGAATATATGGGAGATTGTATTGGGGATCTATCTGCACGCCGGGCACAAATTTTAGGTTCAGAAAAACGCGGAACGGTTACCCTGATTCTGGCCATGGTGCCGCTTGCCGAGTTGAGCGGCTATGCCACGGTCTTACGTAGTTTGTCAAAAGGCAGGGCTACGTATTACATGGAGCCGAGTCATTATGAAGAAGTACCCAAAAATATCCAGGAGAAGATTATTGCGAAGAACGTCTAATGTGTGCTAAAATGGCACAAGCGACTTATTTTTTAAGGTCGAGTATTTATTTTTATTAACATAATTTGTTTGTAAGGAGGTAGTATGGCAGACGTAGCTAAATTTGTTCGCAGCAAGCCACATTTAAATATCGGAACCATCGGTCACGTTGACCATGGGAAAACTACCCTTACCTCAGCCATCACGCACGTGCTGGCTAAATCAGGTTTAGCAAAAGCCTTAAAGTACGAAGAAATCGATAATGCCCCGGAAGAAAAGGCCCGCGGGGTCACCATAAATATTCATCATTCCGAATACGAAACCACCAAACGGCACTATGCACACATTGATGCGCCGGGACATGCCGATTATGTCAAAAACATGATCACGGGAGCCGCGCAGATGGACGGCGCCATATTGGTCGTGTCAGCACCCGACGGCCCGATGCCGCAAACCCGCGAACATATTTTGCTCGCAGGCCAGGTGAACGTACCGGCAATCGTCGTATTTATGAACAAATGCGATATGGTGCAGGACAAAGAACTTCTCGACCTAGTCGAGATGGAAGTGAGGGAATTACTGACCAAATATAAGTATCCGGGAGATAAGATTCCGGTTATCCGAGGATCAGCCCTCAAAGCACTCCAGGGAGATCCTGAAGCAGAAAAAGCGATCGAAGAGCTTATGAAAACGGTTGATGAGTACATACCGGATCCGGTACGTGAACTCGAAAAACCATTCCTTATGCCGGTAGAGGACGTCTTCTCTATCAAAGGCCGGGGAACCGTCGTTACCGGGAGAGTTTCCCGCGGCAAAGTGAAAGTCGGGGAAACGATTGAGATTGTCGGTATCAAACCCACACAATCAACCGTGGTTACCGGAGTCGAAATGTTCCGGAAAACCCTCGATGAAGGACTTGCCGGCGACAACATCGGCGTACTGCTTAGAGGCGTGGAAAAAGAGCAGGTCGAGCGCGGTCAGGTACTCGCGGCCACCGGAAGTGTGAAACCGCATACGGAATTTGAAGCAGAAGTCTATGTGCTTACGAAAGAAGAGGGCGGACGACACACGCCGTTTTTCACGGGCTACAGACCACAATTCTATATCCAGACGACGGATGTCACCGGAGAGTGCACACTGCCACAGGGAGTAGAGATGGTTATGCCGGGGGACAGCACCAAGATGAATGTTAAGCTGATCGTGCCGGTAGCGCTTGAAGAAGGGCTTCGGTTTGCTATCCGCGAGGGCGGACACACCGTTGGAGCAGGAGTTGTTACAAAAATTATCGCTTAAGGGCGCCGTAGCAATACGGTTCTCGGGAGGCACTTTAACACACAATGCCAAAAGGTCGTATACGAGTCAGACTCAAAGCGTATGACAGCAGGATTATTGATGACTGCTGCCAGAAGATTTTGGACACCGCAGTGCGCACAGGCGCGCGAGTGGTGGGACCCGTGCCGCTTCCCACCGATAAAACGCACTTCAATGTGGCGCGTGCCACATTTATCGACCGGAACAGCCGGGAAGATTTTATGATCAAAGTCCATAAACGACTCATAGACATTGTGGAGCCGACAGATAAGACGATAGACCAACTCATGCATCTTGACCTCCCGGCAGGCGTGGATGTCGAAATTAAAATGTAATTTGTTTTGAAAGAGATACTTTGGTATACTTACGTTTCCTGATATGACGCTCCAAAAGCGATATATCCTGAAGGTAACCAAAAGTCTCGGATGAGCGTGAATCCCGGTTTTACCGGGTAGAACGACCTCAACCGAGGTCGTTTTTTTGTGGGAACCAACTATGATTACAGCATTACTAGGAAAAAAACTCGGACAATCGCAGGCCTTTGATGATAAAGGAAAGCGAATCCCCGTCACAGAAATTTTGGCCGGTCCCAACTGGATTACTGAGGTTGAGAATCAGGAACACTTCAAAAGTGTTCAGCTTGGTTTCGGCACCATCAAAAACCTGAGCAAAGCAGAAATCGGACATCTCAAAAAAGCGGGGCTGGACACAAAGCTCCGTTTTTTGCGCAGTTTTACGGTTCTCGAGATTGGGGAAGCGGAAAAACCGGGAACCCAAGTCGCCGTTGAATCTATATTTGCACCGGGAGACACGATCAGGATTACCGGAACAAGCAAAGGAAAAGGATTTGCCGGAGTCGTTAAGCGGCATGGTTTCCACGGAGGACCCAGGACGCACGGTCAGTCAGACCGGGAACGCGCACCGGGATCCATCGGACAGACGACCACTCCGGGAAGAGTCTACCGAGGGAAGCGGATGGCCGGAAGAATGGGCAGTGACAGGATAACCGTACGAAATCTTAAAGTAGTAAGTGTAGATCCGACAACCCAGCACTTAACGATCAAAGGATTAGTACCAGGAGCCATTAACGGGCTCCTTATTATTTCCAAAGAACCGCCAAAGACGAAGATCAAGAAAGCATAATTATGGCAACGAAAGCGACGACACCAGCCAAAAAGACAGCGCCGAAAGCAAAAGCCGTGAAGGCTTCTGTGATGGCCGGGTTTTCCGTTTCGTGGCTTGGAATAGACGGCAAAGCAGGCGGCAAAGTGACACTTCCGGGTGAATTGTTCGGCTCAGATGTGAATAAGAACCTGTTAGCCCAATCTGTCCGGGTGTATCTGGCTAATCAGCGTGAAGGCGGAGCCCATGCCAAGACACGCGGTATGGTAGAAGGATCGACACGGAAAATTTATAAGCAAAAAGGTACCGGGAAAGCCCGCCATGGATCTATCCGCGCGCCGATTTTTGTCGGCGGAGGAGTGGTATTCGGACCGGTACAGCGTGATTTTCATCTCAAGTTAAGCAAGAGCATGAGACGCGCGGCCCTCGTTTCAGCACTGAGTGTGAAACGAGCTGATACGCTGGTTATGGATGGATTAGAAGATTTGGAACCCAAGACAAAAAATATCGTCGCAGCGCTTTCTGCCGCAGGGGTCACAGACAAAGTGCTGTTGGTCGTGGCCAAAGATTCGGTCGGACTTACGCGAGCTGCCCAAAACATCGGGTTTGTTACGCTTCTTAACGCGAAAGATTTGCACCCATATGCGCTCATAACACACAAGAAAGTTATTTTTACGAAAAAAGCACTGGAAGAGAGTAAGGCGCATTTTATGAAATAATATGAAACAAACCCGACCCCTTATCACGGAAAAATCCATGACGCTTGCCCAACAGGGGTGGTATACATTTGCCGTGCCGGCATTTTCGCGGAAAGAGCACATTGCCAAAGAAATAAGCGGTCTTTACAATGTTACGGTTCGTGAAGTACGGACGATCCGGCGTCTCGGCAAAATGCACCGCACGGGAAAGAAGATGATCATGAAACGTCATGAGGATTGGAAAAAGGCAATGGTGCGGTTAGCGAAAGGCCAGAAGATTGCCGTTTTTGATATCGGTGAGCAGTCATCAAAAGCATAAGGCTATGAAAAAACTTTTTATACGGTCATTAGTCGAAATATTGCCTAAGCACTCCGGCAGGGATGTGTTTGGTCACGTTTCCGTCCGCCACCAGGGCGGCAGGCAGAAGCGCTATTTCCGCGTCATTGACTGGAAACGGGACAAAGACGGGGTACCGGCCACAGTGAAAGAAATCATTTACGACCCGAACCGGTCGAGCGATATTGCACTTTTGGTCTACCGCGACGGGGAAAAACGGTATATACTAGCCCCCTTGGGTTTGAAGGTGAATGACATATTACTCTCAGGCAGCAATATCGATGCAAACATCGGGAATTGTTTGCCACTGGGGAGTATTCCGGTAGGGACGCTCGTTCATAATCTCGAAATTAAACCAGGAAGAGGTGCCCAAATGGTCCGTTCTGCAGGAAACTCTGCAGTCGTATTGGCAAAAGACGGAGATCTCATTCAGGTCAAACTACCGAGTGGCGAAACGCGGGTGTTTGCGGCCGCGAGCAAAGCGACGGTCGGCCAGGTCGGAAATATCGATCGGAAAAACCGCGTGATCGGTAAAGCAGGCAGAAGCCGTCATATGGGGATACGTCCGACGGTTCGCGGGGTAGCTATGAATCCACGGAGTCATCCGCACGGCGGCGGAGAAGGAAAAAGCGGCATAGGTATGAAGTCACCCAAGAGCCCTTGGGGGAAACGAACGCTCGGAAAGAAGACCCGAAAATTACGGAAATATAGTGACCGGTTTATCGTCGGTCGGAGGAAATAATTATGGCACGAAGCAGCAAAAAAGGACCATATATTGACCCGCGGTTGTTAGCAAAAATTAACAAGCAAAAAGCAGGCGGAGACCATTCTGCGATCAAAACGTGGTCCAGAGCGAGTCAGATAAGCCCGGAGTTTGTCGGGATCACCTTTGCCGTTCACAATGGCCGGGTATTTACGGAAGTCTTTGTGACAGAAAACATGGTAGGACATCACTTGGGAGAATTTTCTCCGACCCGGACGTTCCGGGGTCATGGTCAGGTGACAAAGCGCGTATTGGACAAGACATAAACAATCTATGGAATACACAGCAACAGCAAAATATGTGAGAACTAGTCCGCGCAAAGTGCGGTTGGTTGCCCGTGCAATTTCCGGCAAAAAAGTCACTGTTGCCCTGTCTGCACTCGGCTCTATTCCGCAGCATGCAGCCGAACCGCTCCGGAAGTTGCTGGAATCAGCGGTTGCCAACGCAGTACAAAAGAAAGCAACTGCAGATTCATTGGTTATTAAAGCTATAGATGTGATGGGGGGCCCGGTACTCAAACGATGGCATGCAGCGAGCCGGGGCATGGCACATTCCTACAAAAAACGAATGACACATGTGAAATTAACGTTAAAAGAGGAGGAAAAAGCAAAGCACAGTTAACAGTTAACTGTTAACAGTCAATTGTAAATTGAATATGGGACAAAAAATTCATCCATATGGATTTCGGCTTGGGCCATTGTATACATGGGTATCCCGTTGGTTTGCCGATGACGCACGCTATGCAGATTTGTTACTGCAGGATGTGTTGCTTCGTGAGTTGTTAACCAAGCGCCTCAAGCCCGCAGGGTTGGCTCAGGTTGAGATTGAACGATCGATCAATAAAATACGGGTGATCCTTCATGTTTCCCGGCCGGGCCTGGTGATTGGACGCGGGGGTACGGGACTTGAAGAAATCAAGAAGTTTATTGAGGGTTCCCTTCGGAGTATTGCCAAAGAAAAGAGGCTGAGCAAGGCGTCGTTTGATAATCTGAAAACAAAAGTAGAAATCGTGGTAGAACCGGTAAAAGAACCGAATTTGAGTGCACAAATTGTGGCGACCAATATCGCCGACCAGCTCATTAAGCGTATGCCGCACAAACGGATATGTTTACAGACGGTAGAACGGGTGATGACGGCTGGTGCCCGCGGGGTGAAGATCAAGTTGGCCGGTCGTATCGCAGGCGCTGAAATTGCCCGCCGTGAGACATATAAAGCAGGCACGATACCGCTTTCAACCATCCGGGAAGTAGTGGATTATGCTGAGGTGCCCTCCCTTACGAAATCAGGGTATGTCGGGGTAAAAGTATGGATCTGTAAGAAAACAATTAACAATTGACCGTTAACAGTTAACTGTCAAAAGTAAAAAGTTTGAAATATGTTAGCACCAAAACGAGCAAAACATAGAAAAGTATTTCGGGGAAAACGCCGGGGTTTGTCTATCCGGGGGTCTACGCTGGCGTTTGGGGAGTTCGGACTCAAAGCGATGGAAGCAGGATGGGTAAGCAGCAGACAAATAGAGGCGTCCCGACGGGCGCTTACCCACACCATCCGCCGTGGAGGCCGGGTGTGGATCCGTATATTTCCGGATAAGCCGATTACCAAAAAGCCGCCGGAAACGCGTATGGGAAGTGGTAAGGGAGATGTATCAGAGTACGTGTGCGTTGTGAGACCGGGCCGGGTCATGTTCGAAATGGCAGGAGTGGAGCATGAGCTTGCAGTTCGCGCGATGCGGCTTGCCGGAATCAAATTACCGATCAAAAGCAAATTTATAACCCGGGAGAAAATAGTATGAAAAAACGCGATAAAGACGCATTACACGGATCCGGGGTAACTGAATTGGACAAAAAAGCCAAAGAGTTACGGAAGCAGATTACACAAGTCCGATTAACGATGCAGACAAAAGAAGTGAAAAACAGGCGCGAAGCAAAAGAATTGCGGCGCAAACTTGCCGTAGCCCTTTCGATTAAACGGATGAAGGAGCTTACAGAAAAGAAAGTAGGTGCTGTATGAAACAACGAAAAGAATTTACCGGTGTCGTCATTTCGACCAGTATGAAGGATACGGTGGTCGTAGAAGTCATACGGCTTTCCCGGCATCCGTTATATCGGAAAACAGTCAAGCGCACCAAACATTTTGTGGCACATGTGACGGATATAGAATTGGCGGTTGGCGACCAGGTAACCATTGCAGAATCCAAACCGATCAGCAAAACTAAGCACTTTATCGTTATAAATAAATTGACAAAATAATATGGTTCAACGACGCACAAAAATTACCGTTGCCGATAACTCAGGAGCCCAAGAGATGGTGGTTATCCATATCTATGGGGGCGGGCAAAAAATGACGGCAACGTTAGGAGACGTCGTCCAGTGCGTGGTAAAAAAAGCAGATCCGCTCGGGATAGTCAAAGACGACGAGTTAGTGCATGTGGTGATTGTACGAACCCGGAAAGAATTTCACCGTGCAGATGGCTCATATATACGGTTTGATGATAATGCCGGTGTGGTAGTCGATAACACCCCCGATCAGAATCCGAGGGGAACCCGGGTGTTCGGACCGGTAGCCCGTGAGACGAAAGAAAAAGGATTTGATAAAATCGCAAGTCTGGCCGTAGAGGTGTATTAATATGAAATTCAAAAAAGGCGACACTATCGTCGTGACAATCGGAAAAGACAAAGGTCACAAAGGGAAGATCGAGAAGGTATTCCCGGATGTGGGAAAAGTTACCGTACCCGGAGTGAATGTATTCAAGCGGCACATGAAGCGCAAAGACGACAAGAATCCGGGCGGGATTATCGATATTGTAAAACCGATTGATGTGTCAAAATTGGCGTTGATGTGCCCGTCTTGTAACAAGCCGACGAGAATAGGCATGTTGGTTACGAAGAATGAAAAAGTCCGTATGTGCAGAAAGTGCGGTAAAAAAATATGAACAGCTTACGGGATACTTATAAAAAAGAACTGATTCCGAAACTCATGACCGAGTTGGGGGTAACCAACATTATGGCTGTGCCCAAATTAGTGAAGATCGTCGTTAACTGCGGTATCGGAGGAGAGGCGCTGAAAGATAAAAAGGTCATCGATAAAGCGCGTGAGCAGCTCGCCATCATTACCGGACAACGTCCGCATGTGACGCGTGCCAAGCAGGCCATCTCAACGTTTAAACTTCGTGCGGGCGATCCAGTCGGATTGCGGGCGACCCTGCGTGGAACACGAATGTATGATTTCTTTACCCGGCTTACGGTTGTTGCCATGCCCCGTGTGCGCGATTTCCGCGGTGTACCAATCCGCGGTTTTGACGGAAGAGGGAACTATACATTGGGAGTGAATGACCAGTCGATTTTTCCGGAATTGGATTATAGTCTGATAGATAAGGTGCGCGGGTTCGAAATCACATTTGTGACCAATGCAGGTAGTGACAAATCCGGCCGCGCATTGCTTACGGCGATGGGCATGCCCTTCGAAAAGACTCAGGACAAGCCGTTTGCAAAGGACCTGCCTGCGCAGGCAGGGAAAGGACGATAATATGGCAAAAACATCTGATGTAGTGAAATTTGAACATAAACAAAAGTTTAGTGTCCGACACAGAAACCGCTGTATGCTTTGTGGCAGATCCAGGGCATTTATGCGTAAGTTTAAATTATGCCGTATCTGTTTTCGGAAGCTCGCGCATAAAGGCGAACTGCCGGGAGTAGTCAAGGCGTCTTGGTAAAGGAGAAAAAAGTATGATGATAAGTGATCCTATAGGAGATATGTTGACCCGCATCAGAAATGCGGCGTTAGCGCACAAGAAAAATGTTGAGTTGCCCAGCAGCAAGCTCAAAGTTGCTGTGGCGAAGCTTCTCGTCCGTGAAGGCTACTTAGCGAGTGCACAAGAGGCACAAAGTGTCCATGGTGCTCTGTTGCAGCTTGAGTTAACCTATGAAGGGAAAGAACCGCTGCTGACCGGAGTGAAACGCGTGAGTAAACCGGGACTTCGGTGGTATATTAACAAGAAAAAAATCCCTATGGTTATGGGAGGCGCGGGAATTGCCATTATATCGACTCCCAACGGGGTAATGAGCGGTAAAGATGCGAGAAAGCAAGGAGTCGGAGGAGAGTTGTTGTGTGAGGTTTGGTAAGGAGTAACTTTATGTCACGAATCGGAAATTCACCAGTACAGGTAGCAAAAGACATTACCGTGACGCTTTCGGCGCATGCGGTTACCTTTAGGGGAGCGAAGGGAGAACTCGTGGTAGTGGTTCCCGATGGTATCGCAGTTTCAGAGGAAGGTGAGACTCTCGTGGCTGTCCGCACCCGTAATGATAAAAAAACGAAGGCGCTGCACGGAACGACCGTGGCGCTTATGAAAAACGCCCTCAACGGGGTTACTAAGGGCTGGACGAAACAGTTAGAATTATCCGGCGTTGGCTACAGGGCTGCATTAAACGGCGCGGATTTGACACTTTCCGTAGGATTTTCTCATCCGGTTATCATGACGCCGCCCGCCGGGATTGCATTTGCCGTCACAGAAAGCAAGATTTTGGTATCGGGCATTGATAAATATCTCGTCGGCCAAGTGGCAGCGTCCATACGAGGGGTGAAACCGCCGGAGCCGTACAAAGGAAAAGGCATCAAATATACCGGTGAACATATCCGCAAGAAAGCAGGGAAGTCAGCCAAAGCAGTCGGAGGAGCTCCCGGAGCTAAATAATCGTATGAAAACCAAAAAAGAAATGCGACTCAAGCGTAAGTTATCTATCCGCCGCAGGTTAAGCGGAACGGCGTTGCGTCCGAGGCTTGCCGTATTTCGTTCCAATATGCGCCTCACGGTTCAGCTTGTTGACGATGATAGAGCAAAGACGATTCTTTCTGCCTGGACGAAGGGGAAAAATAGTAAGGCTGCAACTGAACTCGGAAAGAAAATTGCAGAAATGGCAAAAGCCAAGAAAATAACCAAAGTGGTATTTGACCGCTCGGGCTACCGATATCATGGAGCCGTGAAGGCTATCGCAGATGCTGTTCGAGAAGGAGGATTAGAAGTATGATGAGTTATAACAACAATAGACGTTCTGATCGTGGCGGAGTACCGAGCGAGTTTGAAGAAAAAGTCGTTCAGGTAAACCGGGTTTCCAAAAAAACCAAAGGCGGCAACAAAATCGGCTTTTCGGTTCTTGTCGTTGTCGGAGATAAAAAAGGACGGGTGGGTGCCGGTTTGGGTGGAGCTCCCGATGTGTCGTCTGCCGTGAAGAAAGCCGTGCTGTATGCCCGCAAACATTTAATTACCGTTCCGCTGAACAAGACAACGATTCCCCATGAAGTGTTTGTTAAGCTTGGAGCGGCAAAAGTCATGTTGAAGCCAGCTCCCCCGGGAGCAGGAGTTATCGCCGGAGGTCCGGTCCGGGCAGTCGTCGAGGCCGCGGGAATCCGTGATATTGTTTCTAAAATATTGGGAACAAACAATAAAGCATCAAATGTCTATGCGACGATGGAAGCCTTAAAACGACTGAAGGCGAAGAAAGTACATAGAACATAACGCATATGATTCATTCGTTACTTACTACCGTTACACGTTCAAAAAAACGACTGGGTCGCGGACATGGGTCAGGCCGGGGGAAAACTGCCGGTCGCGGCACCAAAGGCCAAAAAGCCAGAGGCACGATTCCGCCGCATTTTGAAGGTGGCCAGCTTTCCGTTATGAAGCGACTGCCGTTTTTGCGCGGCAAGCAACGGAATAAATCCCTGCAGACGAAACCTACGACCATCGCTACGGGATTGTTATCAGTATTTCCGGCCGGGTCGGTAGTGACCATGGATCTGTTGAAAAAAAAGGAATTGATTATGGAAGGCGTATCAAAAGTAAAAATACTTTCGGGAGGAAATCTTACCGTTGCATTGACCGTATCCGTTCCGTGTTCGGCAAGTGCTAAGAAATTGATTGAAAAAGCAGGCGGCAAAGTCGCCTAAGGTATAGTAGGTCGTTATCCCGATGTGATCGGGATTACCAAAACATGAACACAATATTGGCTGCCCTGGTCAACAGTTGGAAATCGCCTGAGCTGCGACGCAAGATACTGCTTACCGCTTTGATTTTTGTTATTTTCCGGATGTTTGCCCACGTTCCCATTCCCGGTATTGATCGGACGAAACTCGCTCTTCTTTTTTCTCAGAATCAATTTTTGGGACTTCTGGATATTTTTTCGGGCGGAACCTTAGTCAATTTTTCTGTGTTGGCGTTGGGACTTAACCCCTATATCAACGCGTCGATCATATTGCAGTTACTTACCATCGTGTTTCCGAAACTCGAAGAATTACAGAAAGAAGGGGAATTCGGACGGGAGAAGATTAACCAATATACGCGATTTATTACCGTGCCACTGGCGGCCATGCAATCTATCGGTATGTATATGTTGCTTCGGAATCAGGGGATCGTGGGCGTCATGAGCCCGTTGACGCTGATTGCCGTAGTGCTCACGATGACCGCGGGCACGTTGTTTGTCATGTGGTTAGGCGAACTTATTACCGAGTACGGCGTCGGGAACGGGATATCACTGTTGATTTTCGCCGGTATCGTCGGAAGACTTCCGGTCGTCATGTTTCAGACGGCCAGCGTATTCCGGCCGGAGCAGCTTATGAATGTCGCATTATTCGGTTTTGTCGCCTTGGTCGTTATCGCGGGAACGGTATTTATGAATGAAGCCGTGCGGAGAATTCCGGTCCATTATGCACGACGGATTCGCGGAAACAAAATGTATGGCGGTAACACGTCATACCTGCCTCTCCGGGTCAATCAGGCGGGAGTCATTCCGATTATATTCGCCGTTTCCCTTGTATTGCTGCCGTCGCTTATGGGCGGATTTTTACAACAACTCAAAAATCCTGCACTCGCCGGGTTGGGGAGGTTTTTCACGACCGCATTTGACCCTAACGGCCTTTCTTATAATTTGATTTACTTTTTCTTAGTCATCGGATTTACCTATTTTTATACGGCAATCACATTTAATCCCACAAAAATTGCCGGAGAAATCCAAAAGTACGGCGGCTTTATTCCCGGCATACGGCCCGGCAGCCCGACCGCGAATTATTTAAATTATATTTTGACGCGGATTACGCTTGCCGGCGCGCTCTTTCTCGGTATCCTGGCAGTGTTTCCTTCGCTTGCCCGCGGAGTGAGCGGCCTTTCGACGCTTCTTATCGGGGGAACAGGAGTGCTTATCGTTGTATCAGTTGTGTTGGAAACGGTGAAAGCGCTGGAAGCACAATTGGTCATGCGCAATTACGAAGGATTTATGGATAAGTAGCATTTGTCTTTCCCGCGCAGGCGCCAATCCGGTGATATACGATTTCCGGATCAGGTACGGGGAGACAAGAATTTCTGGATTAGAAAGGAGTCATATAACTATATGAAGCTTATTCTCGTAGGGATTCAGGGTTCCGGTAAGTCGACACAGGGCAATATTTTAAGCGAACGGCTGGGTATTCCGTATTTGTCGAGCGGACATATTTTCCGCCAGATGGCATCTGAAAAAACTTCATGGGGCAGATACGTCAAAGAAACATTAAATGCCGGGTATCTTATTCCCGATGAAAAAGCTATTCCGATTATAGAAGAGTATTTGGCAAAACCGGAGTACAAAAACGGATATATCCTGGACGGATTCCCGAGGACGAGCAAACAGGCCGAGGATTTTACCAACGGAGTTGAGCGGGTAATCTATCTTAAAGTAACCGATAAAGAAGCGCTGTGGCGATTAAGCGGCAGGTTTGAAGACGGTATCCGCGAGGACAATACACTGCAGGCGATACGTAAACGCATCCAGTTGTTTCATGATATTACGGAGCCGGTTTTGGAATATTACCGGAAGCAAAACAGGCTTCTTGAGGTAGACGGCGAAAAGACGATCGAAGACGTTACCGCACACATCCTTACGGGATTAGGAGTCTCGTGAAATCAACGTTGTATATTGCTATCGTCGGTCTCCCGGGTTCCGGAAAGACCAAAGCCTCTGATTTTCTCCGTGAGCACGGATTTACCATACTCCGATTCGGCGATCAGACGGATATCGGACTTCGTGAATCGGGCTTAGCAATTAACGAAACCAACGAGCGGAAATACCGCGAGAATATCCGGAAAGAATTAGGCATGGCTGCTATGGCGATAAAAATTGAGCCGAGAATCAAAGAAGCAGAGGTAGCGTCAGACCGGATCGCTCTCGACGGGATGCGCAGCTGGGAAGAGTATATCTATCTTAAGGAAAAGTTCCCCGGACTTTCGGTGCTGTCCATTTATGCATCCCCGCGCCTCCGGTATGACCGCCTGGCTCATCGTACTGTCCGCCCGCTGACCGAAGTCGAGTCCAAAGAGCGCGACCACGCGGAGATAGAGATGTTACATTCAGGGGGTCCCATAGCTATTGCTGATTATGTGATTAAAAATGAAGGAACGCGGGAGGATTTGGATCGCCAATTACAGAGTTTTCTCGATTCCCTTGTATGAACATGAAATCTTCAGTCGATAAAATCAGGGCAATGGAGGAAGGCGGAATAGTTCTATCGTCAATTTTGAAAGAATTACTTGATATTTCAGTCCCCGGAATCTCACTGCTGGAAATAGAAGCACTCGCGCAAAAGCGGATAAAAGAAGCCGGAATGACGCCGTCGTTTTCTACGGTTGCTGATTATAAGTGGGCAACATGCCTTTGTGTGAATGAGGTTATCGTGCATGGTATTCCGTCAAAGTATCAGGTGAAAGAGGGAGACATACTCACCATCGACATCGGACTGATTAATAAGACGTATCATTCGGATACCGCGTGGACCAAAGTTATCCGTTCGCCTACTAGCACGTACCGGATACCGAAGGACGTGGAAACATTTCTTGCCGTGGGACAACTTGCACTGAAAAAATCATTGCACGAGGCAACGAGCGGCAACCGGGTCGGGAGCATATCGAAAGTTATCCAGGATGTCGTTGAGGGATCAGGGTATGGTATTGCCAAGACGCTTGTGGGGCACGGTATCGGCACGACCCTTCATGAGCCGCCCCAGATTCCGGGATTTCTCAAAGGGAGTGTTGAGAAAACACCGTTGCTGACAAGCGGCATGACGATTGCCATAGAGGTAATCTATGCGATGGGTAGTCCTACGCTGTGTTACCTCGATGACGGGTGGTCCATTGCCACGAAAGATCATTCCCTCACCGCGGTATTTGAGGCATCGGTTGCCGTGACAGACGGTGAACCGTTTATACTTACCCCGGTGCCTTTTGCACGGTGATACAGCGGGTTGACCAAACCGGTCAGATACGGTACAATAAGACTCTTAACAATTTCCCTCTCTAACTAAGAGGGAAGTTTGTTGTTATTTATGGCTCATCAGGGAAATATAGAGATAGACGGCGAGGTTTCAGAGTGTTTGCCCAATACGTTGTTTCGCGTCAAATTGCCCAACGGTCATATTGTGCTGTGTCATCTGTCCGGTAAAATGCGGCTGCATTTTATCCGCATCATGCCGGGAGACCGGGTGAAGATCGAGATGACTCCGTATGATCCGAATAAAGGCAGAATTACCTATAGAATGAAATAGAGGGATTATGAAAGTTCGAGCAAGCGTCAAGCCAATGTGTAGAAAATGCAAAGTCGTCCGCCGTAGGGGACGGGTGTACATTATTTGTGAAAATCCAAAACATAAGCAACGACAAGGATAATTATGGCACGTATTTCAGGAGTTGATTTACCAAACGAAAAACGCTTAGATATCGCCCTCACCTATTTGTATGGCATAGGACGCGCAAACGTGGTGGGGATTCTTGCGAAAGCAGAGCTGGATGCGTCCCGCAGGTTTAAAACGCTTACAGACGACGAAGTAAGCAAACTTACCAAAATTATTGAAAAAGAGGCGATGGTAGAGGGGGATCTGCGCCGCGCCGTCGGTAATAACATCAAACGATTGATTGATATTAAATCATATCGTGGCATGCGGCATGCACGTAAACTGCCGAGCCGCGGACAACGGACCCGCACGAATGCGCGTACGAAACGAGGGAAACGCATGACCGTGGGTGCGCTCAAGAAAGAAGACAGAGCGAAACAAGACACACCGGCCGTTGAAAGCAAGTAATCTATGGCAACCAAAGTTACCAAGACCATTCCGACAAAAGGCCGCGTCTATATAACGGCTACGTTTAATAACACATTGGTGACCATCACCGATGAGCACGGCAACTCGTTGTTCTGGGGATCTTCAGGATTAGTGGGATTTAAGGGTGCCCGACGCGCTACCCCGTATGCTGCGACAACGGCAGTTGAGGGAGTTGCCCGCAAGGCTATGGATGCCGGACTTCGGGAAGTAGAAGTTTTTATCAAAGGACCGGGCTCAGGACGCGATGCGGCGCTCCGTGCACTCAAGGCGGTGGGTTTAGGAATTACGCTTATTGCTGATGTAACGCCCATCCCGCATAACGGGGTCAGGCCAAAGAAAAAACGGAGAGTATAATATGGGAAGATACACCGGACCAAAAAACAGATTAGCACGCAAAGAAGGTATTGACTTGGGGCTTAAAACAATCGGTACGAAAAGTCATGCCGGACTGCTTCGTCGTCTTACTGTGCCTCCGGGGCAACATGGCCAAAAAATGCGCAGAAAGCTCTCCGGCTACGGAATACAACTTCGCGAGAAACAGAAAATGAAGCGCCTCTACGGAGTTATGGAGCGGCAGTTCCGGCGGTATTATGCCATGGCCCGGAAATGGCGGGGAAATACCGGTGATATGCTGGTGCAGTTTTTGGAACGCAGACTTGATAATACGCTGTATCGATTGGGACTGGCACCCACCAGAACTTCCGCGCGCCAGTTTGTATCCCACGGGCATGTATTTGTGAATGGAAAAAAGGTAAATATCCCGTCGTATCTGGTAGCAAAAGACGAAGTGATTACCCTGAAACCCACATCGTCAAATATTCCTGCAATCAAAAAGATGTTAGATGATAAGACATTTGTTCCGGCCGGCTGGTTGATTCGTCAATCCGGAGCGGGGAAAATTACCAGGCTCCCGGAGCGGGATGACGTGAAAGAAGATATTAATACACAATTGGTTATCGAGTATTATTCTCGTTAAGAAAGGGAGGAAGTATGATAGATCCAAATTTTGTTATCAAGACAGAGGTGGAAAAGCCGGGATACGGCATGTTTGTCATTGAGCCGTTGGAGCAGGGCTATGGTCACACGCTCGGAAACAGTTTGCGCCGGGTGCTGCTCTCATCGCTTTCAGGAACTGCTATTACATCCATAAAAGTTCGCGGGGTCGCGCACCAATTCAGCACGCTTGCGGGATTAAAGGAAGACGTTGTAGAACTTATTCTGAATCTTAAGAAAGTCCGGTTATCGCTTGTGGACGGGGATACGGCAGTGTTGAAGTTATCCAAAAAAGGACCGGGAGTGGTCACTGCGGGAGATTTTGAAGTACCGGCAGGAGTTACCATCGTTAATCCGGAGTTACACATCGCCACACTTACGGATAAGAAAGCGGAGCTTGATTTGGAAGCGAGTGTAGAAAAAGGGTATGGATATATCCAGGCAGACGAGCGGCATCTGAACGAAGTCGGACGGATTCCGATTGATTCATTATATAGCCCTGTTGTCCGGGTGAATTACCGGGTTGATGCAACACGCGTCGGAAGAATGACAAATTTGGATAAATTAGTTATGGAAATATGGACAGATGAAACGGTGAGTCCCCTTGATGCGTTACGAAGCGCTTCCAAGGTGCTCGTTTCTTACTTTTTGCAGGTGTATGAACCCAAAGCAAAAATATCGGAGGATGCAGTTGCCGTGACACCATCTATTTCTGATGAAGTGCTCAAGATGCGTATCGAAGAACTCGATATTCCGACGCGCATCGTCAATGCCCTTGCCCGCGGCAGCATAGAAACCATCGGACAGCTGTTGGGGACTCCCCGGGCGGAGCTTATGAAGATAAAAAATCTGGGTGCTAAATCCCTTTCCATAGTAGAAGAGAAGCTTCGTGAAAAAGGAGTAGCGTTAAACGTTTAAGACCTTATGAAACACGGGTATTTTGGACGTAAATTAGGTCGAAATAAAGATGAACGGAAACGGTTATTCCGTAATCTTTCTAGTGCATTAATCATGCACGGAAGGATTCATACGACGCTCGCGAAGGCAAAATCCATCCAGCCGATGGTCGAGAAACTCATTACCCAGGTCAAGCGGGGAACAAACGGCGCGATCCTGGAAGTCAATAAAACGCTTTCGGACAACATGACCTATACCACCCTTCTTGAAATGGCGAAATCGAGATTTACGGCGAGAACAAGCGGGTACACACGGATCATCAAGTTGGGTACGCGCGTCGGTGATGCCGCGGAAATGGTCTATCTGGAGTTTGTCGACGCAGCACCGGTCAAGGAAGTCGTCAAAAAAATAAAGGCCGCGAAGGAAACGAAAAAGGCGCCGGTAGTCCAGGAAGCAGAAGTCGTAACGAGCGAAAAACCAAAACGGAAAGCGAAAGCCGCCAAAAAAGTCAGCAAATAATTATCACCGATCTATGAATGCAACCAAATCAACCAAAGCCACCAAGGCAAGTGAAATTTCCAGAGTCTGGTGCCTTATTGATGTCAAAGATAAGGTATTGGGGCGCGTCGCCGTCGAAATAGCGGCCAAGCTCATCGGTAAATCCAAACCGTATTTTGTCCGGAATTTGGATTGCGGCGATTTCGTGGTCGTTATAAACGCAAAGCACGTCAAAGTCACGGGTCACAAAGAAAAGGAAAAGTTGTATACTCGGTATTCCGGGTATCCGGGCGGACTCAAGACAAAAGCCCTGTGGCAACTGAGGCAGGATAGGCCGCAGGATATTATCAGAACTGCGGTTATGGGCATGTTGCCGAAAAACAGATTACGCCATACCATGATTGCAAGGCTGCACGTGAGTCCCGAAAGTACACACGCATTCGGTAGTAAATTTTTAAATAAATAACTATGGCAGATGATAAAGTAGAATCAAAGCTTACCTATTACGAAGCCGTCGGACGCAGGAAAAATGCAACCGCACGGGTGCGCCTCTATGTGGCCAAAGAGGAAACTGCTGTGATAAACGGTGTCACGGTTGCCAAAGGGGAATGTATCGTTAACGGCATACCCGCAGAGAAATATTTCCCCGGGGAAGTCTCCAAAAAAATATATCTGGAGCCGTTTAGGACGACCAATACCATCGGCAGATTTGTAACCAGTATTCTTCTTACCGGCGGCGGGCATGCAGGACAACTCGGCGCTACGATTCACGGGATAGCGAGGGCTTTGGAGAAAACCGATAAAGAAAAATTCCGGCCGATCCTCAAAAAACGCGGTTTTATGACACGGGATTCCCGGAAGAAACAACGCATCAAGGCAGGATTTGCCCACAAATCAAGGGCGAGGAAGCAATCTCCGAAGCGTTAAAAAATACGTGTCATTCCCGCGAAGGCGGGAATCGGTCTTCGTTTTTTATTTACTACTACCCCGTTCTATAAAATCTTTAAAGAGTTTTTGTTGTTCCCTTTTTCCCAATACGGCAGGGGAGTCGGAAAGTACCCGCTGCTTGGTAATTTCCCAAAGAATAATCGCCGTTGCAACCGATACGTTAAGGCTTTGGACAAATCCCAACATGGGGATTTTGATCACGGTATCCGCTCTCTGCAGCATTTCGTCGGATACGCCGCGATGTTCGTTTCCTACGATCACAGCGATCTTTTTTTCGGTGCATGCGTAGTCTTGCAGTGATATCGATTGGTCGGTGAGAGCTGTCACGATAATGCTATATCCCTGTTTTTTAAGCTTTCTGATACAAGCTGACGTAGAGGTGAATGTTTGGAAATCAAGCCATTTATTTGCGCTTGAACTGGTAGCTTTTCCGATATGTTTCGGGTTGTAGGGTTTCTCTTTTTCAAAGATAAACCAAACGTTCTGGATACCCATCGCGTCACAGGTGCGCAAGATAGCTGCCGCGTTATGCGGATCGTGAATGTCTTCGAAGACAACGATTAACCCTGGTTGTCTATTTTCTACGACTTTTCTTATACGATCGATGCGTTTTTGTTGCATAAGGCGTATTATATCTAATTGTATTATCATACGAGTATTGACTAATGTAGTTTATCCCAGAGCGAAGTCGATGGATCTATTTGGCCATATATTGGTGTATACTAGAAACCATGAAACATGAGGTCGCGATGAACGTTATGCTGGTTTCAGCCGTCACTAGCGCAGTCGTTGGAAGTGTAGTGACCTTCTTTTTGATGAAGGCGCAACAACCCACAACTCAAGACCGTATCAAAGACTTCTATGGTACGGAAAATGCAGTATATGTCAGCCCGCATACCCTACGCAAAAGGATGGATAAGGGGGAAACAAATTATATCTTGGTAGATGTGCGCAGCCTTGAAGAGTACGAGAAAGCGCATATCGTTGGGGCCATCAGTATTCCGGCCTACAAAGACCCCAATACCTCAATTTCTCTGGATACAGAGAAGGAAGAAAAAGAAAGAATTATCGGCGCATTCAACAACGTAGGAAATGAAAAAGATATTGTTGTGTACTGCTATAGTACGCCGTGTATGACCGGACGAAAAATAGGCAAACTCCTTTCGGAACATGACATCTATGTAAAACATCTCGGTATCGGTTGGAACGAATGGCGGTATTCCTGGAATTTATGGAATCATGACGGCGAAACACCCACAGACGTTAACAATTATATTAGTTCTGGGAAAGACCCCGGAAAGCCAACGATAAAAGATACGTTTTCTCCCTGTAAAGTGGGTGAGTTGGGTTGCTAAACTATGATTGTATAGCAACCATACTTATTTCAATTTTTGCTCATAGTAGTGATCGAATTCTATTCAGTTTTTTTCTTCCAAAACGCCTTCACTTTTTTGAAATAAATGATTCTCGCATTAATCTTTGTAATCTCGTTTGGGTAAAACTCAAATAAATTATTGCAAAGTTGAATCATCCGTTTTTACCATTTGTTTGTTCGTTCAGTGTGTTTCTCTCCCAAAATACACCGTCTTGATGTCCCTGAATAGTTTTATCGTGTTCGGCCAATTCTAGTCTTTTTTCCGATAAACAACAATAATACTCATCAATTTCTATGCCAACAAATTTACGTCCAAGCTTTTTTGCTACCACTGATGTGGTGCCAGATCCAAGAAAAGGATCAAACACTACATATCCAGGTTTAGAACTAGCAAGTATGATTTTGGCGACAAGCTTCTCGGGTTTTTGTGTGGGATGATCTGTATTTTCCGGCATTGACCAAAAAGGAATACTAATGTCTGTCCATAAATTGGAAGGGTGTGTGACTCTATATTTTCCATCTTGCTCTTCTTGCCAGTCTTTTGCGTTGCCGGTTTCGTCTCTGTATGGGGCAATGACCTTCCTTTTCATTTTTACCGCTTCGACATCAAAATAATAATCGTTAGACATAGTGCAGAACCAAATATCTTCGGAACAATTCTTCCAATTGTGTTTTGCTCCTCTGCCTTTTTCACGCTCCCATGTAATTCTGTTTTGGATAATAAAATATTTTTTAACCACATTATTAATTGCACCTGATGATTTCCAGTCTCCGCAGATATAAATAGAAGCGTTTGGTTTTAGTATTTTTTTTACTTTAACAATCCAGGATTCAAGCCATTTTTCATAATCATCAGAATCCATTTTTTTGAATGACGTCTCATTAAATGATTTATTTAGGTTATAAGGGGGGTCAATAAAAGCTAGATCGACAAATTCATTCGGTAGATAGTCAAGAGCGATAAAAGTATCCTGGTGTATGGTTTTATTTTCAATCTGAGCAAACGTTCCGTGAGTTTTAAGCTCAACAAGCTTATTTTTTAATGATTGCCTATCACTATCACTTAAGGTTAGCGTTCTATTTCTTGGGGCTCTTTGTTTATCGCTTGAGGATGGGATCATATTTCTCCTGTTTGAGCCGAACACGTTACGGAAGCGCGGCGTTTTTACACTGGAAATTTGGTCGGGGATACCCGATTTGAACGGGTGACCTCACGCACCCCATGCGTGCGTTCTACCAACTGAACTAATCCCCGACCAAATTTTCATGTGCCAGCCGTGTGCTCTACCCTGTAAAATTTTTCCAAAAAATTTTACAGGGTAAACCAACTGTTTATCCGGCAAATCCGAAGGATTATGCCGGAAGCTACACCCCACATTTTTCAAGAACTCTTGTATTCTACCATTTATTGTGTAAAAATGGGTAAGATACTGCGAGAGACGCAGGTCTGCCCCAACATTCTTCCACAGGAGGTATTTTTATGGCACAAGACCAAAAACTTCAGGCAATCCGCCTCGCAATGGAACAAATTGAGAAGCAGTATGGCAAAGGTTCCATTATGAAGCTCGGGGAAAAGGCACATATCCGGGATGCGATTGATGTGATTTCGTCCGGCATTCTTCCCTTAGACTTAGCGCTTGGGGTGGGAGGAGTCCCCCGGGGAAGAATTGTAGAAATTTATGGCCCGGAGGCATCGGGCAAAACAACCGTATGTCTCTCTATCATAGCGGAGGCGCAAAAAACCGGAGGAGTAGCCGCATTTATCGATGCGGAACACGCACTCGATCCGCAATGGGCAGAAATTCTCGGCGTGAAACTGGATGATCTGCTTATTTCACAACCGGACACCGGAGAGCAGGCGCTTGAAATTGCCGAAACGCTTATTAGAAGCGGCGGCGTTGACATCATCGTTATCGATTCCGTTGCGGCTTTGGTACCGCGGGCAGAAATCGAAGGAGAGATGGGGGATAGTATGATGGGAGTCCACGCCCGACTTATGTCCCAAGCGCTTCGTAAGTTGACGGCCGTGATTTCCAAATCAAAAGCAGTGGTGATATTTACCAACCAGCTCCGCCAAAAAATCGGTGTGATGTTCGGCAATCCCGAAACGACAACCGGAGGAATGGCACTGAAGTTTTATGCAAGCATCCGTATGGACTCACGCAAAACCGAAACGCTCAAAGACGGCGATAAGGTAATCGGAAGCAGGCATAGGGTACGGGTGGTAAAAAATAAGGTGTCCCCGCCGTTTCGGATTGCGGAATTTGATGTCATGCATGACGGCGTTTCCAAAGAAGGATGTCTTCTCGACGTTGGGGTAGAATGTAACATTATTGCCAAATCCGGGGCGTTCCTCAAATACGGGACGCAGATGCTCGGACAGGGCAAGGAAGCGGCCAAGCTGTATCTTAAAGAAAACGGGAAAATGACAAAGGAAATCACCGAAGCAATCTGGAAGGCCGTTAAATCCGGTCATGCCACGCCGAAAATCGCAGCACCTACTGAGGAGTAAGCGCTATGCGCTGATGTTCTCCGACATCGTAGTATATACTGCTAGTATTACCCTGTTACTGGGCGCCGTATGGATATCACCGAATCAGATGTGTATGAACGGCTTATCGGTTCTTGTATCCGGTTTGTTTCGTTTCGTCCAAGAAGTGGCAAGGAGATCACCGACTTTATCGTCCGCAAACTCAAAACAGGCCACACGACCGCCCCCTTGGTGGTCCGGAAAGTCCTGGAGCGGTTAACAGAGCTCGCGTATGTGGATGATGTTGCATTTGCATCCTGGTGGGTGAGTCAGCGGACGGGCAGAAAACCGAAAGGAGCCAGGGTAATACATCAGGAACTGCTCCAAAAAGGAATACCGCCGGAGATCATCGACGAAGCAATACGTGTAGGTATGAAAGACGAGAGGAGCGAGCTGACACTGGCGAAAGCAGCGGCAGAAAAGAAGTCAGGTTCTTGGAGTAAGCTGCCGTTACCCGAACGAAAGCATAAGCTTATCCAGTATCTCCTGCGGCGCGGGTTTGCATCAGGGATTGTTTGGAGTGTCGTTGACGAGGTAGTGGGAAACGTGTAAAATACGTAAGTAAGCAGGTTATAGCCTGTAGCTAGAGCGAATTATAAAGATCAGCAAAACTGAAATTTTGTAGGATTATGAGTCACACATCTATCGTATTTTCTCCTACACACATCACCGCATAAATTGCGGATTTTTTGCTGGTGTTTTTTCACTTCGCTTCTTAGAAAGGAATTTTTATGTTTGATGTACTCAAAACCCTGTCAGGGTTGGTGAAGCCCAAAAGTGTATCGGTGACGCATCAGGTGAAAGTAAAACCGGAGCAGCCCGTGGCTATCCCGGTTGCCCCGACGGAGAGCACCAAGAAGTTGAAAAAGGCGCCGGCGGCAGCAGTGCCTGTCGTGGATTTTTCTGCTGAAAGAAAACTTGCAGAAGCCCAGACCCGGGAAATTATCCTTGAGGCAAAAGACGAGGCATTAAGAATCCGCCGGGACGCAGAACTCGAGGTCCGCCGACTGGAAGAAAGTGTCCGACAACGGGAAATAGCAGCAGACCGCAAAGATGCCGGATTTGATACCCGGGAAAAGAGAATCGCCGAGGCAGAGGCATCCATGGTAAAGAAGCATGAAGGAATAGATGCACTTCATAAAGAAACGATCACGAAGCTTGAAAAAATCGCACATCTTACCCGTGATGAAGCAAAAGAATTGATATTAAGCGAATTACGCAATGAACTTGATGCGGATATGGCCCGCGAAATCCGGGAAGCAGAGGCCAAAGCCAAAGAAGAAGCAGAAGGGAAAGCCCGGGAAATTCTGGTTGACGCTATGAAACACGGGGCAACCGATTATGTTACGGAATATACCGTGTCGATCATTAAGGTAACAGATGAGGATGTGAAGGGCAGGATTATTGGGAAAGAAGGTCGGAATATCCGCGCATTTGAAACCGCCACAGGTGTTGATGTGGATTTGGATGAAGAAGGGGTTATACGCTTATCCAGTTTCGATCCCGTGCGCCGCGAGATTGCCCGTGTGACGTTGGAGCGGTTACTTCGGGATGGTAGAGTGCAGCCGGGACGCATTGAAGAACTCATAGAGCAGGTGAAGAAAGAAACCGAGCGGATCATGTTTGAGGAGGGGCAGAAGCTTTGCCACTCCGTCGGTGTGTATAATTTGCCGCCGCCGCTTATTGCAATGCTCGGAAGATTTAAGTATCGGTATTCGTTCGGTCAGAATATGATCGCCCATACCATGGAGGAAACAAAAATCGGCGTTGCATTGGCCCAGGAAATTGGTGCAGATGTGAACGTGGTTCGCTTGGGGTGTTTGCTCCATGACATCGGCAAAATCGTCGCCGATAAGGAGGGGAATCACGTCGAACTCGGTGTCGAGTTATGTAAAAAATACGGATTGCCGCAAAAAGTAGTGGACTGTGTGGCGCAACACCATGAAGACACACAGTTTACGAGTTCCGAATCCATGCTGGTGTATATTGCGGATGCGATATCCGGCAGCCGACCGGGAGCGCGGTACGAAAATTATGACGAATACGTCAAGCGCCTTAAAGATTTGGAAGAAATTGCCAAGTCCCATAAAGGGGTTACGGAGAGTTTTGCATTCCAGGCAGGCCGGGAGATCCGCGTCATCGTGGATCCGGGTACCGTCTCTGATGCAACAACGGCGATATTGGCAAAGGAAATCCGCGATGAAATCGCCAAAAAGGTCATTGTCCCGGGAAGTGTGAAGGTAACCGTGATCCGTGAATTGCGTGCGACCGAAATTGTGAAGTAATACATTTTCTGATAAAAGATTGATGTGACAGTCTATTTTTTCTATCTATAACGATTTAGATTGTTATAGTGCGATGTATTAAAATCTATATTGACAGAACGCGCTATATCTTTTACAGTGCCTCATAGAGATTGTTGCAACAATCCCGTAAAAATTTTTTCTGCCTCTGCCCACCCGCCTGCTAACGCCTGAGCGTAGCGATGGCGGGCAGGAAAGGAGGTGAATTTCTTCATGACCAAAGCAGATCTCGTTGATGTCGTCGCAAAAAAGGCTAATCTTACGGCCAAAGCAGCCCGAGAAGCAGTCGCAGCAGTATTTGGTGCCGTTACCGATGCACTGAAAAAAGGTGACAAGGTAGTGGTGACCGGTTTCGGAACGTTTATGGTACGAAGCCGCAAAGCACGCACAGGTCGAAATCCCCAAACCGGGGCAGCGATCAATATCCCGGCGCGGAAGACTCCAGGGTTTACCGCAGGGAAGGCACTCAAAAAAGTCGTTCGCTAAACGTAGTGCGACTTTTCTCCAAATAAGAGATCCGCTAGTCGGTGGATCTCTTTTGGTATATACTAGGCAGGATATGGTGATTGGGGTTTCTCATCTTACAAAGCACTATACGGTTCATAAAAAGAAGCCGGGGTTTATGGGCTCGGTAGCGTCATTATTCCGTCCGAGTGTCGAAACGGTTGCAGCAGTCGATGACATATCCTTTACCATCGATGAAGGCGAGCTTGTGGGATTTATCGGTCCCAACGGGGCCGGGAAAACAACGACACTGAAATGTTTATCAGGTCTGTTATACCCCTCCTCCGGGAAAGTATCAGTACTGGGGTTTACTCCATTTGACCGGAAGCATGAATATTTAAAGCGTATCGCGCTGGTGATGGGACAAAAAAACCAACTTTGGTGGGATTTGCCCGCACAGGAATCGTTTCTTCTCAATAAAGAAATA
>JBBTWM010000055.1:0-8760 GCA_038062795.1 Patescibacteria group bacterium
TTATGACGTAGCGTATCGAAGAGATGCAAATACTATGGTTGATACCCGACTTCTTTGATCACGGTCGTCATTTTTCCGAAACGGCTGGTTGCGGTAACCGTAATTTTATTCACTCCCGGTTCCACGGCAATCTGTTCATAAAACCGCCCGTCATCGCGCACAATCGTGGAAATACCGTTGATAGTAACCGTCGCATCACGGTCGGACTGGCCCTCTACGACGACACGGCTACTGGAGGTAATTTGCTGATTAGCCGGACTGGTAACAGCAAGCGGCGGCGCTTTTCCGATCCGGAAATATTGGCGGCCGAGATAGAGAAAAAAAATAATAAGGAGCACGCTGACGAGCAGGCCGACAAATCTCCCCGGTGTTAAGTGAAGCCACGATGTACGCAGCGGCACAGAAACTCCTTTGGGCAGCAGGCTCGTTTTGGACACATCGGTCATTTGGCGACGGAAAAATGCCATCATCGCATCGGTAGGCAACCCCAGATACTCAGCGTAATTACGGACAAACCCTTTGGCGTATGACGGGCTCGGCAATGCGCCGAAATCATCGGCTTCTATGGCCACGATATATTTTTCCCGGATTTTTATCGCCCGCTCCACGTCCTGGGGCGTTAACCCTTTCGTCGTTCTTGCTTCCTGGAGCATGATTCCTACGGTCTTCATGAGGATACCTAACTTTCTTTGGCTTCCGCTTCCTGACTGAAGAAATCATCAGGATTTTTAATCAGTACGTCACGGGGTTTCGACCCCTCTCCCTGGCCGATAACGCCGGACATTTCTAATTGATCCAGGATCCTTGCTGCTCTCGCGTATCCTACCGATAATCGCCGTTGCAGAAGAGAGGCAGACGCCTTGTCATATTGACACACAAGACGCAGCGCTTCTTCAAAAAGCTGGTCTCTGCCGTTACTGCCCGTTGCCACCCCTCCCTTTTTCATCGCTCCCGAAGGCTGGCTCAATACTTCTTCCGTGTAATGGACTTCTACCTCTTTATTTTTGAAAAAATCTACGACTTTTCCGACTTCTTTATCCGAAACAAATGTTCCCTGTATGCGCATGGGTTTGGCCTGATCCGGCGGAACATACAACATGTCTCCGCGACCTAATAATTTTTCCGCGCCCGGCATATCGATGATGACCCGGGAATCAACCATAGAAGATACATTAAATGCGATACGCGCCGGGATATTTGCTTTGATGAGTCCCGTGATGACATCCACACTGGGCCGCTGCGTCGCAACGACCAGATGGATGCCGGTAGCCCGTGCCATTTGCGCGATACGGCAAATCGTATCTTCCACTTCGACCGGCGCATACGCCATAAGATCCGCTAACTCATCGATAATGATAATGATAAACGGAAGCGCCTGAAAGCCTGATAATTCGTTGAACCCGTCGATATTCCGGACCCCAACTTCGGCAAATTGCTTATACCGGCGTTCCATTTCCTGTGTAGCCCAGCGAAGCGCGGATAATATTTTATCCGTCTCCACGATAACCGGGGTGAGCAGATGCGGCACCCCATTGTATCCGACCAGCTCCACACGCTTCGGGTCAACCAGGATCAGGCGGACCTCAGCGGGCGTCGTACGGTAGAGTAAACTGCAAATCCAGGAATTCAACAGCACGGATTTGCCGGATCCGGTCGTGCCGGCGACAAGCACGTGCGGCATTTTGGCGATGTCTCCGATCAATGGATTGCCCGACACATCAAGCCCTAAGGCTACCGAAAGCTTGCTCTTGGATTTTTTCATCGCATCGGCAAGAAGCATATGTTTGAGTGTCACAAACTCAAGACCGCGGTTCGGAATTTCTATGCCCACGAGATCCCTGCCCGGAATCGGTGCTTCAATACGGACTTGTCCCGTCGGAGCCGCAAGGGCAAGCGCCATATCACTGGCAAGAGAGGTAATCTTGGACACTTTAGTACCCAAAGACAGTTTGATTGCGTATTGTGTTACTGCAGGGCCGGGATTGACCTCTACCACATCTGCCTGCACGCCAAAACTATCGAGCGTTTTTTCGATGATATCAGCATTTTTCCGTACGTCCCCGCGGTCCGCTTTCTCACCCGGCCCATCAGAGAGCATCGTCACATCAGGATATTCCCACATTTTCATTTCCTGATTTGCCTTAAGTGCCGGAGAAATGGAAATCCCGCCGCTCACTTCTTTTTCTTTTGGTGCAGCACCACCTTTGGCAGACACCGGCGGCGGTGTCATAGGTGTTTTGAATAACGGCTTATCACTGTCCGTACTCCCGATTTTGAGCGCCTCTTTCCGGGGTCCGATCACGAGTTCTGATTTTTGCTTCCGCGTTCCCATGGAAGCAATCCATTCCAATATTGTCTGAATCCCCATAAGAAGAAAATTGATGAACCGGTCAAGCGACGCATTAAAGAGGACGATAATACCTATAAGGATAACCCCCAGAAAAAGGAGCGTTGCGCCTTCGGGGGCAATCGCCTCGCTCGTTAACACCCACAGCGTATCTCCTATGTCACCGGCCCGGGTAAGAGAAAGGAGTCCGAATAACATAACACCCAATCCCATCGGCACATTTTGATGCCCAAGTTCGCTCTTCACCTTGAAAAATAAGCTGCTTGCCGATAGTAAAAATATCGGAAGCAAATACCAAACCCAGCCAAAGTGATCGATAAGACTGCTGCGGAGAGAAGACAACATGGCTCCCTCTCCAAAAAAAGACAGGGATATAACGGCGGCAAAAAGCCAGAACCAAATGGCAGCAACCGTATAGACGGTTTGCTTTTTGAGCTTGACCCCAAATCCTTTGCGTTTATGATATTTTCGTTTGGACTTCCTAAATTTGAATGCCATAGATTCTTACTCTCCAGTATAGAAACAGCCACATCCTAATGCAAACAAAACCCCATCTCCCCTTGCCTACTAATATCCTATAGTAAATATAGGGAACGTGTCAAGTGCTATACTTCCAACACCACGGGAACAATCAGCGGGCTTCTGCCTGTTTCCTTGAGAAGGTACTCCTTGAGCGACTCTTCTATCCGTTTTTTAACTAATTGCCAATCGGTAATCCTCCCTTTTTTAAGGGTGAGAGCGTGCTCAGCCACCGACGATGCCCGGCTAAGTAACTGCCGGGATCCTTTGGCATACACGAACCCGCGCGTAATGATCTCGGGAGGAGAGGTCATACGGCCCGATCTCCTGTCAACCGGTACGACGACGACGACAATCCCCTCGTGAGCAATGATCTGCCGGTCTTTCAGTACCACATTTCCCACGTCCCCTATGCCCAGGCCGTCGATCATAATATCATCAAGCGGTACGCGGTCAACTATCCGTGGCGGACCGTTCTGACTGAACTCCATCACCTCACCGTCTTCCGGAATTAACACATCCCGCTTGTCATATCCCAAATCCGCCGCGAGCCGGCGGTACTGCATCAGGTGCTTATATGTGCCGCCGATAGGCCAAACATATTTGGGGCCGACCGCAGAGAGCAGCAGCATCATGTCGCCCGAGCTTCCGTGTCCGGATACATGCAGGTCTTCCATGATGTCGCTATACGAGACCCGCGCGCCATGCCGGTAAATTTGGTCAATAAGTTTGTTGACATCATTTTCACGCCCCGGTATCGGGTCGGCAGAAATAATAACGGTATCGGCATCGGTGAGCGTCACCATTTTGTGGGCGTCACTTGCGATACGGAACAGATTAGATGTCGGCTGCCCTTGGGCGCCTGCCACGACCAAAAACTGTTTATTTGCCGGCAACCGCTTAAGGTCGCGGTCATTGATAATGACATCGCGCGGGAACTTCATGTATCCCAATTTCACCGATTCCTCCACATTTTTATCAATACTTCTTCCCAAGAATGCAATTTTGCGCCCGTGCTTTTGTGCAAGTTCAATAGCAAGTTGTATACGGGAAATATTGCTCGATTGGGTGGTAAACAGCACTTTGCCATGGCTTAACCGCAATTCTTTTTCGATCGTTTCTCCGATAATTTGCTCTGACGGGGTAAATCCCGGCCGTTCACTCCCTAAACAGTCTGAGAGCATGCAAAGCACTCCCCTTTTTCCGGCGGCGTTAATTTTATGCAATTCAGACGGCTTATTATCCAGCGGGGTCGGATCAAATTTGAAATCGCTCCCGTGATAAAAAATGCCGATCGGGGTTTCGATCACCAAATGCGACGTGTCCGGTACCGAATGCGTGAGACGGATAAATGATACCTTAAACGGACCCGCTTCGACGTGTTTGTCAAAACTCATGGCAATCACCCGGTCGCGGATCTGCGTTTCTTTGAGTTTGAGATTGGCAAATGCTGCCGCCAATGTCGGCGCGTACATCGGTATTTTCCCCTGCCCGCCATCCCTGTGCCCGTCCGCCATCCGGCTTGAGCCGTCAGGCGATTGCCGGGCGGAGTCAGGCGCTGGCAGGCGGGCCAGCTTCGGGTAAATATACGGGAGCCCCCCGATATGATCATCATGACCATGGGTAAATACAATCGCTCTGATTTTGTCCCGTTTGTCCATAAGGTACCGGACATCCGGAATCACCAAATCGACGCCGAACATTTCTTCGTCAGGAAACCCGATGCCGCAATCCACAATGAGGATATCCCTAAGCTTTCCGTCATACCGGTACTCATACAGATACATATTTTTTGTAACATTGCCCGCTCCTCCAAGCGGGAAAATACGTATCGTATCTTTTCCCGTGGCGCCCCCAAACGATCTCCCTTCAAACACTTGTTTTGTCTCTATATGCTCACCATGCTGGGCATGCCGGGTATGCAGGGGAGGATGTGTATACGTTCTTTTCATAGTAATCTTCTTTCTCCTTCGAGGCAGAGTTTACTTGTTCGAGGATATATGAGAATAATCACTGTTCTTTAGTAAACTTCTATAAAATTTTTGATATTGTCTTCCGTAATACGGAAGGTTGTTGCTTTCCCTTCTACAATAGACAGTGCCACCTTGCGGCAGACACTATTTAAGGTCCGCTCGATAGAGCGGATACCGGCATCGTAGCCTAAAGGCCGCACGAGCTTGGCCCACATACCCTCATCGATCGTCAGGTTTTCCTGCGTGAGACCGGATTCCTTCATAAGCGCCGGCATCACGTAATCTTTTGCGATCCGGATTTTTTCTTCATCCGTATATGAGGGCATCTGTATCGGCTCCAAACGATCGAGTACTGCTGTAGCGATATTGGTCGTGTTGTTGCTTGTTGCGATAAATAATACTTCCGAAAGATCAAAGGGATAATCCAGGTAATGATCAACGAACGCGGAATTTTGTTCCGGATCCAACAATTCGACCAATACGCCCATAATATCTCCGCGCGTTTGCTCTGACACGCGGTCTATTTCGTCGAGCAATATCACCGGATTTTTGGTGCCGGCAAACCGGAGTCCTTTGAGAATGAGCCCGATTTCCGCGTCCGGCCTCACCCTCGACTGTCCGCGAAGTTCCAATGCGTCGGACATGCCTCCGAATGCGATACGGACAAACCGCCGTCCCATGGCCTGGGCAATGGATTTGGCAAGCGTCGTCTTACCGGTACCGACCAACCCGACCAGACACAGAATGGGCGCACGCCGTGCTAACATCGCGTGGGTAGATTTGGCTTCTGCTTCCCGCTTATCTATGGCTGTGGCTTCTTTCGTCCAACGGTCCTGATTTAATTTAATCACTGCTAAATACTCCAAAATCCTCTCTTTGACCGGCTGCAATCCGTAATGGTGCATTTCCAGAATTTTCCGCGCATTGGGTAAATCCAACTCGTCGCGGCTTCGTTCATTCCAGGGAAGGCTGATGACCCAGTCGATATACCGGAGCATTTGTTCTATGTGGACCCGTGCGGAAATATCATGTTCCAATCGTTCTATCTCCTCGAGATTGGCAGTAACGCGCGTATCCATCTCAGGCGGAACATGTACTTCCTTGAGCTTTTTACGAAGGGCTCCTACTTCATCGAGCAGTCTGGACATGATTCTATAGTATCACTTAAAAGCGTCTACGCCCACCGCCACCGTAGCCTCCGCGACCACCGCGTCCGCCGCGATCTCCTCCACCTGAGCGGGATTCAGCAGGCTTGGCTTTTGCATCTTCACCAAACAACATGGAAAGATTGATACGGTGCATATCATCAATTTCCATGACCCGGACTTTGACCTTCTGACCCAAGGAGACAACCTTGTTCGGGTCATCCACAAAGCCGGTCGTCATCTGGGAGACGTGTACCATGCCTTCTTTGCCGGGTAATATCTCCACAAATGCGCCAAACGGCAAAATCCGCTTGACCTCGCCTTCAAACTCTTCGTTCACCTCAACATCGTGCGTAAGCCCTTCTACCCATTCAACGGCTTTCTGGACATTGTCCGCATCCGTACCGGAAATAAATACCGACCCGTCATCATTGACGTCTACCGTCGCCCCGGTCGTTGCTATGATATTGCGGATTACTTTTCCTCCGGGACCGATAACTTCGCCGATCCGTTCTGTCGGAATTTTGATGACCCGCACCTTCGGCGCATACTGAGAAACCGACTTCCGGGGAGTCGCAATGACTGCAGTAATCTTTTCCAGGATCATCATGCGGGCAACCCGTGCGCGCTCCAATGTAGTCTCGACGATTTCATCGGTAAGTCCGTCGATTTTGATATCCAACTGGATTGCGGTAATACCGTTTTTGGTTCCCGCAACCTTAAAGTCCATATCACCGGAAAAATCCTCTATCCCGAGAATGTCGGTCAGCAGGACAAATTTATTTTTGTCTGCCATAAGACCCACGGAAATACCGGCAACAGGCTCTTTGATCGGAACGCCTGCATCCATAAGCGCAAGGGTTGATCCGCAGGTAGACGCCATTGAGGTCGACCCATTACTGCTCATGATTTCGCTCACTAACCGTATCGTGTACGGAAATTCCGTTTCGCTCGGTATAACTGCCATGAGCGCGCGCTCGGCAAGCGCTCCGTGACCGATTTCCCGGCGGCTGGGCGTTCCTACTCTCCCGGTTTCCCCGACGGAATACGGAGGCATACTATAGTGATGGATATACCGTTTGGATTCCTCTCCCATCGGACTTTCGATGAGCTGTTCGAGGCTCGGGGTTCCGAGGGTCGCGACGGTGAGCGCCTGTGTTTGACCGCGTTTGAACATCGCGCTCCCGTGCGTCCGGGAAAGTATGCCCACTTCTATTTCGATGGGACGTACCTCATCAATTTTTCTTCCGTCAAACCGTTTGCCGTGAAGCAATACATTATCCTTGACCTGCTTTTTAAACAGGCTGTCTAATGCTCCCTCGATATCCTTAACGCTGTAGTCCGTGCCATAGCTTTCGGAAATAACTTTGGCAAGTTCGGCAACTTCCGTGCCGCCGAATTCTTTTTCTGCTTTTTTGGCAAACGCAGCTTCCATTTCTTTCTTGTACTCTTTTTCAATTTTTTTCTTGAGTTCGTCTGCTTCGGATACTTCTGCCACCGTCACTTTCGGCTTGCCCACGGCTTTCACCAGGTCATTGATGAGATCGATGAGTTCGCCGTTTACTTTTTTTGCCTCAAGAACCGCACCTGCGACAATACCCTCCGGCGTTTCGCAGAATCCTCCCTCCAGCATAACCACTTTGGTCTTACTGGAAGACACGACGAAATCAAATTCGCTTGTTTCCTGTTCCAGAATGGTCGGATTGATAAGATACGCGCCTTTGTCCGACGCGGCATCTTTGATATATCCCACGCGCACACCGGCAATCGGCCCGTTCCACGGAATCGGGGAAATGGCGATAGCAGCCGAAGTGGCAACTAATCCTAATACATCGGGATCGTTTTCACCGTCGACAGAAAGCACCGTGATAATAACCTGCACGTCATGTTTGTAGCTTTTGGGGAACAACGGCCGGATCGACCGGTCGATCACGCGTCCTGCCAGCACAGCATCATCGGTGGGTCTGCCTTCGCGTTTCACCCAACGTGATCCTTTGATACGTCCGCCTGCGTACAATCGTTCGACGTATTCGACGGAAAGCGGAAAATAATCAAGCGCGGTTTCTTTGCTTGATGCCGTCACCGTTGCCAACACCATGGTATCGCCGTATTTGGCCAAAACCGCGGCGGACGCCTGTTCGGCGAACCGTCCCACTTCAAGCGTCAATGTTTTTCCTGCAATACTCGCAGATTTGGATACTATCTTCATACGTATTCCCGCGACTGACCTGTTGGAAGTATAAAATGCGGAGGGGTGGAAGATAGAAAATGGAAGAACCCGATGTTTTTTCTTCTATGCTCTATCCTCGACCACTTCTGCACTCTATTTTTCAACGGCCGTGTGCGACCTATAAATTTATGTTAAACCTAACTTTTCTTTAATAAGCACAAATCGTTTCTTATCTTTTTTCTCCAGGTAATTGAGGAGTCTGCGGCGTTTGCTCACAATTCCCAATAATCCCCGTCGGGAATGATTGTCATGCGGATTACTCCGTAAATGTCCTACGAGTTTTTCTACCCGTCGGGTCAGGAGCGCTACCTGGACTTCCGGGCTCCCCGTATCCCCGGTTTTGACGGCAAATTGAGCAATAATCTCTTGCTTTTCCGGTGAGGGAATCGCGGATTCTTCCGCTTTTGATTTTGCAGCTGCTTTCGCAGGCTTTGTCGGCTTGACGGCTTTTACCGGCTTTTCAACCGATGCTTTTTTCACGGCTTGTCCTGAGTCTTTCCGAAGGACTTTCACTTCTTTGGCAACCTTAGTTACTTTCGCGGCTTT
>JBBTWM010000055.1:8860-12544 GCA_038062795.1 Patescibacteria group bacterium
GTTACTTTCGCGGCTTTTGCGGTTTTCTTGGTAATTTTTGCTGCCATTTGTGGCTCCTAAGGCACTTATTATACGATATTCCGGATCGTTTTACCAGTGGGAGAAAGTCTTCCCGCTTAAAGGAGCGAGGAGCTCTTAAAAATTTTGGGCTTGAGCCAATCTGACGGCGGAGCCTCTGAACCGGTCTTGGGTTCCTCTGATACAACAACGGGTGCGGGGGAAGCGGCGGGCTGCTCTGCAATCGGCGTGTTTATTTTTGACGGTGCGGAGGCAATCGCTACCGGCTGGCTGTTTACAAACACTTTCGGCTCCGGATTGGCGCGTGGAGCGTCTGCGACGCCAAACCGTTTGGCTCCCGCCTTAAGGCACACGCTTGCTACCTCAAACGCCATAGACGTAACGTTTGCATTTTGGAAATTATTCGTCGCGGCATAGATCGCATTTAATAAATTTGTTGCTATATCGACGGTCAATTTCACTCCCAGTGTGGCCAGTAACTCTGCAATAAGCTCCGTCGTAGATGAAGCACCCGGATCAACCAAATTGAGTGCACCGTAATTTGTATTGTTGCTATGAAAATCTATATTGATAACAGATTTGCTGGTGATAACGTCTTTTTGCTGTTCATAGACGCTGCCTAAATCAGGTAAATCGAGGGTATCCACACTCATGACAAGATCGGCTGATACGCCCTGATAGGAATATTGCACCTTGTCGGGGCTAAATAGTTCAAATCCCGGACGGTGCTCAACGACCAGGTTAAACTTTTTCCCTTCGATGTTATAACTGACTTTTTCGATCGATCCGTCGACATAATCGAGCGAAATAACAAAATTCTTCTTCCCGAAGTCACGCACGACCCGGTCAACCCCGACAAAACCCGACAGACCGACAGTAATGGGATCGGGACACACGACGGTTGCTTTTTTCCCCAGCGACACAAGCCCCAGCATAAGGGCTACACTTCCGCCTATGCTATCCATGGTGGGTTTGGCGTGTGTGACGATGACGATATCGTTGGCTTTTCCCACGAGCTCTTTGGCTTTGGTGAGTGCTTCTTCGTATGTCATAGCATTTATCCTGTAGTGAATGCTATTATATCATCTTGGGGCGTAAAATCAACCTTTTTGTCCAGTAGGACGCCGCATTCCCCTCCTACCTCTACCTTCGTAATTTCGTTCTTCCCCTGACGGATGGATTTGATCCTGGCGGAGCCTATTTCTACCTCTGCCCGCATGACCCGCACCATGTCCCCCTTTGCGAGCCTGCCAGAGAGTACTTTTGTGCCCGCAATACGGTCTTTTTCGTAGGGAAACTCGGCAATAATCTGACCGTTGCCCAATATTCGCTCCCGCACCAGTAATTCTTCCATGCCCGTCACGACGTCTTTCATCTCATCGAGCAGTTCATAAATGATCGAATAGGTGCGGTATATAACTTTTTCGTGTGTAGCCAGCTTTTCGACACCCGGGCCAACTTTTACATTAAATCCGACGACGACGGCTCCACTCGCCCGCGCTTCTAATATATCTGCTTCGGTTATTTCGCCCAAACTGGCGCTCACCACATCGATATCGCTTTGCGGCAATGCTTCAAGTACCGCCTCGAGCGATCCTGACGTATCCGCCTTGATAAGCAACTTGAGGCGCTTTTTGTCCGCGGCGGTCATCGCTGCCAAAAAATCCGTAACATTTGCCGCTTCTTTCGGTTGCGCAGCCGGAGCCGAAGCAGTCTCAACAGAGGCGCTGGTAATCATAACGCCGATAGACGGAAGAAACGAAAAGCCCAATACTTCGACCGGCTTACCCGGGAGTGCTTTTTCTACTTTTGCTCCGCTTTCGTCAAAGAGTGCGCGCACGCGTCCCAAAGCCTTGTCCCCTTCAAAAAGCAGCGTTCCCACGCCAATCGTGCCGGATTTCACCAATACGGTAGCTACCTGGCCGCGGAATTTATCTACTTTGGCCTCTATCACGACCGCGCTAAACGCACCGAGCGGATCTCCGGTAAGCTCTTTCATGTCGGCGATAAGTAAAATTAGTTCCAGAAGATCAGCTACCCCTTTTCCTTCTTTTGCAGACACCAACACGCAGGGCACGTCGCCCCCGAAGCCCTCCACCTGGACACCGTGTTTTGCAAGATCGGACTTCACCTTATCAACGATGACGCCGGGCAGATCAATCTTGTTGATTGCGACAATCATGGGGATTCCCGCGGATTGGATCTGGGAAATAGACTCGATTGTCTGCGGTTTAACGCCGTCATTGGCTGCAACAACGAGAATGGCGATATCAGCGGCAGAGGCTCCCCGCGAACGGATTTTGCTAAACGCAACGTGGCCGGGCGTGTCGATAAAGGTAATGAAGCGGTCTTCTTTACTTTTTGTTTTATACGCTATCTGGTATGCACCGATATGTTGGGTAATCCCGCCGTGTTCGCGGCTCGCTACATTTGCTTTCCGTATGTAGTCAAGAAGCGTAGTCTTGCCGTGGTCAACGTGTCCCAATACTGCTACTACAGGGGGCCGTGAAGCCCGTGTAACAGATTTCGGAGATACACCTAAAGATGTTGCCGTTTTTTTTGCCATACTGTAATGAACTGAAGGCTCGTCTCATACTAGCTGGACGTATTGGTATCAGTCGAGTCTTTGACTACGGTAGCTTCTTCTGTAGTAACTGCCGGTTCTGCCTCAAGCACAGGTGCTTCTTCTTTTTTCTCAACGACTGCTCCCGGCGGCAATCCTTTTCCTTTGATATCAATCTTCCAGCCGGTGAGTTTGGCGGCAAGACGGACATTCCCGCCGTCACGGCCGATAGCAAGCGAAAGCTGGTCATCCGGCACGGACACTTCTGCTGCCTGTTTTTTCTCATTGAGGACTACTTCCATGTCTTTGGCCGGGGCGAGTGCTGCCATGATAAAGAGCTTCATGTCGTCGCTCCACTGGATAATATCGACTTTTTCATTCCCGCCAAGTTCGCTAATAACTGCCTGCACGCGGACGCCTTTTTGCCCGACACAGGAGCCCACAGGATCTACTCCCGGGGCCGTCGAATACACAGCAACCTTTGTCCTGTTGCCGGCTTCGCGTGCGACCACCCGAAGTTCAACGGATGCCTGGGCTACTTCCGGCACTTCGCGCTTGAATAATCCTTCTACCAAGCCCTTATGCGCCCGGGAAACGATAATTTCATTGCCGCGCATCGTCTCACGGATGCCTTCGATATAAAACGTCAGCCTCTGATTGAGGTGATAGCGCTCTGCGGGATTTTGCTCGGGTACCGGCATAACTGCCTGGGTGCGTCCGATATCGACAATCACATTCGGTCCGTCAAACCGGAGAATCATGCCGGGTACAATGCCGCCTATTTTTCCCTGATAATCAGAAAGTACTGCCTGTTTTTCTGCCTCACGGATACGCTGGAGGATAACTTGTTTGGCGGTTTGAGCCGCAATGCGGCCAAATCCCGGAGGGGTCACATCTTTGCCGTCCTGAAGTACGCGTGCTTCGCCGGTATCCGGATTGAGGTCAACGGAAAGCGTAATGAGCTCGTTATCACCGTAATCTTTGCGGTACGCAGCCAAAATTGCAGCCTTAATCGTTTCTAACACCACGTTCGGATCAATGCTGCGCTCTGTGGCAACTTGATTGAGTGCTAATGAAAATTCCGATCTGACTACTGCCGGCAT
>JBBTWM010000056.1:0-17124 GCA_038062795.1 Patescibacteria group bacterium
TACAGAATTCGGAATGGCAGATAAATTTATTATCCGTGCTATCGCCAGTGCCTATGCCGTTTCACCACGGGAAGTCGTCAAAAAATTTAAAGAGTTAGGTGATTTGGGCAAGGCCGCATCCGTATTGCATCATGGCAAAACAGTCAAGCTGGAGGTAACAGACGCGTACGATCTATTGAGAGACATTGCCCAAACCGGAGGCCAGGGATCCCAGGAGAAGAAAATTCAATTGCTTGCCGCCATTCTTACCCGCGTCGATGCAATTGCCGCCTGTTATGTGGTGCGCATTCCTCTGGATAAGTTACGGCTCGGGTTTTCGGAAACGACGATTCTGGATAGTCTTTCATGGATGTTAGTCGGCGATAAATCACTTCGCACAAAACTTGAGGATGCATACAATGTCCGGCCGGATATCGGATATATCTCGGAAACGGTAAAAAAGGAGGGAATACAGGGCCTTTCGCACGTGCGGGCGCACGTCGGTTCCCCGGTGCTTGCACAGCTTTGCCAGCGACTTCCCAATGCTTCGGAAATGATAAAGAAAATGGGCACTGTCGCCGTTGAGCCCAAATATGACGGGGTGCGAGTACAAATGCATGTGACGCGTAAGAAGCAAGGAGCCGTCATTATCTCTACCTTCTCGCGGAATTTGGAGCGCACGACGGATATGTTCCCGGAACTGTCACAAATCGGCAAAGAGGTAGACGCCCAAGAGGCAATCCTGGATTGTGAAGCGGTGGGTCTGGATCCGAAAACCGGGAAGATCACCTCATTCCAGGAAACGTCGACGCGGAAAAGAAAACATGGCATTTGCGAAGCGAGTAAAAGTGTTCCGCTTAGGTTTTTTGTCTTTGACATTCTCTACAAGGATGGGAAAGATTTTTTGGGTACACCGCTTTCAAAACGCCGCAGTATTTTAGAACGCACCGTAAAGCCCGGACGACTGCTGGCCCTCTCTCCTCAGATTGTGACGGATGACGCTGCTGTGCTTCGGAATTATCATAATGAACAGTTGCGTCTCGGATTGGAAGGTGTTGTCGTCAAAAAATGGAATAGTTTCTATGAGCCCGGGCGACGTGGATTCAGTTGGGTGAAGTTTAAGGAGGAGGAAGGCAAAGACGGTAAGCTTACTGATACGATCGATGCCGTGATTATGGGATATTATTTGGGTGAAGGGAAACGCACCGGTTTCGGAATAGGAGCCTTGCTTGTGGGGGTCAAAAAAGGTGATCATTTCGAGACGGTTACCAAGATAGGCACGGGAGTGAGCGACGAGTTATGGAAGGATTTGAGAAAACAGTTGCATGCTATTGAGTCACGGAACATACCAACGGAATACGGAGACGTACATAAAACGCTTATACCCGACGTGTGGGTAAGCCCGAATATTATCGTAGAGCTGGCCGGTGATGATCTGACAAAGTCGCCCACGCACGGAGCCGGGTTTGCCGTGCGGTTTCCCCGATTGGTTACGATACGTAAAGATAAGCGGCCGAAGAACGCGACAACAGTGCCCGAGCTTATCCGGATGTTCGAAAACCAGATGAGCCACACCAAGAGGTGATCAGCGTGTAAATTTGCTCCAGAATGGCTTTCTTCGTATAATAAGGGCGATATTATTGTCGTATGAAACACCCATTTGTATCCGTCGTTATTCCTACGCTCAACGAGGAAAAATTTTTACCAAAACTGCTTGCCTCTCTGGCAGCGCAACAAATAAAAGATTTTGAGGTGATCATTGTCGACGGGTCGTCAAAAGACCGCACCGTTGAGCAGGCGAAGCATTATGCCGCCAAAATTCCCTCGCTGCGCGTTTTGGTGAGTAAAAAGTCCAGTTTGCCTCTCCAGCGGAATATGGGGGCCAGTGTGGCCAAAGGAGAGTGGTTGGCCTTCGTAGACGCAGATAGCGAACTCCTTCCGTATTTTATGGATCGTGTGCGGGTATTTATCCGGGATACCACGCCGAAACTTTTTAGTGCATGGGCCCGAAGCGATTCCCCGCTTGTCCATGATGCAATATTTACTCTTCTTACGAATATCTACTGGGAGGCATCCGTGCTCTTTAAGCGTCCGGGAGCTCCCGGACCATTAACGGTTGTGCGCAGCGATGTATTCCGTGCGGTAGGTGGGTACGATGAATCCCATGGGTTTAACGAAGATATCGATCTCGGATTACGTCTTGCGGAGCGTGGTGTCATCCTCTCTATGGTGCGGGAAACGTTATACGTGTGGTCCATGCGTCGTATCCGACGGGAAGGTAAAGTGAAGGTTATGAATCAATACATCCTTTCGTTGTTGCCTATATTGCTGTTCAAACGTCCATTCAAGCATATGCCGGGGTATATCATGGGGGGGCATATGTACAATAAGCAAAAGAAAATACAACCGACGGTTCTCAAGACGTATGAACGTAAATTACGTGCGCTGATGCGGGAGTTGTTTGATTGAAGCCGGGTGATATACTGAAACCCATGAATATCCTCTTTGTTTCTGACGTGTATCTACCGACGGTGAGCGGGGTAGCTTCGTCGACAGACTCCATTGTCCGTTTTATGGCCGCACAGGGGCATCGGGTGACCCTCGTGTGTCCTCAGCCGCTCGGTGAGTATGTTCCCCTCCAAGCAGCCGGTCTGGAAATAGTCTATACCCCGGGAGTAAGCGATAAATTGTTCGTAAACAAATCCATGACGCTGTTTCCATTGGGATTTCCCGTTCTCTGGCATGTCGTTTTGAACAATACGTTTGACATTGTGCACATCCAGGAACCTGGATCATTGGGGATTACCGCGCTCATTATTGCGAAATTATTCCGGTTACCGGTCGTGGGCGCCCAACATTTTTCCTGGTCACAAATTGAACGCGTGGCACCGCCGCTGATCCGTTGGATAAGCGTTCCCTTTATGAAGCTCTATGTCCGCGTCATTTATGCCATGTATGACGAAATCATGGTGCCGACCGCTACGGCGGCTCGCGATCTTTCTGCCCTTATCGGCCGATCCGGATCAATTCATCCCGTTTCCAATGGGGTAGATACGGGTATGTATACGCCGCGTACCGGTTCTGCAACCGTATTGAGAGCGAAATACCGGTTGTCCAAGGATATTCCCGTACTTCTTTATATCGGACGATTAGATGCGGATAAGAATATTGAAACCATACTGCAGGCTCTGGCAATCACTGCAACTCCCATACGCATGATGATTGCGGGAGTGGGCAAGCAAAAGGAACGGCTACAGTCACTGGCAACGTCACTCAAACTTACAAATATTATCTGGATGGACGAAGTACAAAAACAGGTGATTATTGACTTATATCAACTTGCTGACGCGTTCGTCATTATGTCTCCGGTAGAAACGCAGAGTATTGTGGCTCTTCAAGCGCTTGCCTGCGGATTGCCGCTTATTGCCGCACGTGCCGGAGCGCTTCCTGAGTTAGTGGACGGAAAAAACGGCGTGTTGGTGGACGCGTATGATGTGAATACTCTTGCATCTACCATAGACCGGCTTGCATCAGATAGTACGCTTCGCAAGTCAATGGGGGCCCAAAGCAGGAAAATAAGTCTCCGGCATCATAAACCGACGGTACTCAAGCGGTTAGAAGTATTGTACAAACAAACCATGCATCCATCATCATGACACACATAATTGCGGATCTTCAGTTACACTCCAGATTTTCCCGGGCAGTTTCACCTGCTATGACCATCCCCAACATTGCTATGTGGGCGCGCCGCAAAGGGATCGGGTTGGTGGCGACGGGGGACTGGACGCACCCGATGTGGTTTCGGGAAATTGAGCGGGATTTGGAAGAGATAGGGAACGGACTGCTCAAGATAAGAGCTCAGAACGCAGAACCCAATGACCAACCGAATCCGTTATTTCTCCTGGCTACCGAAGTATCCTGCATTTATTCCCAAAACGGGAAGGGGAGGCGGGTACACACGCTCATATGGGTTCCGTCAATCAGTTCCGCACGGAAAATAAGTCAGGAGATGACCAAACGCGGATGCAACCTATTAAGTGACGGGCGCCCGATTATCGGGCTCACCTCTATTGATGTTGCAGAATTGGTGCTGTCTATCGAACCAAAAGCCCTGATTATTCCGGCTCACGCGTGGACGCCGTGGTTTTCTGTATTTGGCTCGATGAGCGGTTTTACGAGTTTAGAAGAAGCGTTTGGTCCGTATGCCAAACATATTTATGCGGTCGAGACGGGACTTTCCAGTAATCCGTCGATGAACTGGCAAATTTCTGAATTGGATTCGCGGGAGATCGTATCATTTTCCGATGCACATTCCGGCCCAAAGCTTGGGCGTGAAGCGACGGTGTTTGTGTTCGATGAGTCGAAAGGAGCGATCAGCTATCAGCATATTTATGACGCGATTTCCGCCCGGAGTCTCAAGGTAGACCCAAAAAAGCTCAAAGTGCGCATTGCCCATACCATAGAATTTTATCCGGAAGAGGGAAAATATCACTGGTCCGGGCATCGGGCGTGTAGTGTGCGTTGGGGGCCAACGGAGACGCGGAAAAACGGTTCTACATGTCCTGTGTGCGGTAAACCGTTAACGCAGGGAGTAGAGCAGCGCGTGAGCGAATTATCCGAAAGAAACGAAGTTGATTTGCAGCTGTCGGTCTATGAAGAGCGCATGAGTAAGGCAGCAACAGTGAGGATGACGAAAAGCAACGCATTTCCCTACAGACCTCCATTTCTTATGATGGTGCCGCTTGTCGAAATTATTGCAGAAGCGATCGGATCTCCGGTAGCGAGCCCTAAAGTGCAAACACCGTATTTCCGTCTGACCGATGAAGTGGGCAGCGAATTTTTTGTTTTGCTTGAGGCAGAAATACGCGCAATTGCGGCTGTTGCAGGAGAGCGGATAGCCCTCGGTGTCGATATGGTCCGTAAGGGTCAGCTGACAATTGATCCCGGCTACGACGGGGTATTTGGGGTTGTAAAAATCTGGAATACCGATGGAAAAAGTGTCGCCGACGCCGGCAAGGAACAACTTACCTTATTGTCATGATCCAAGTAATGATTGACGCATCGAAAAAAAACATGGTATGGTGGAAATAGAAAGTGAGGTGAGAAACAATGGCAGAAAAAGGAAATGAAAACATGATGGGGGCAGTAAGCTACCTCCTGGGATTTGTCACCGGTATTATCATGCTGCTTTTGGAAAAGCAGAGTAAATTCGTGCGCTTTCACGCAATGCAGTCCACGATATTGTTCGGGGGCGTTTTTGTTGCGAATATTGCGCTCGGATTCCTTCCGATAATCGGATGGCTTCTTGGGTTGTTGCTGAGCTTTACGACGTTTATCTTGTGGATCGTGTGTATGTGGAAAGCGTTCCAAGGGGAAATGTACAAAGTTCCGTACGTCGGTGATCTTGCAGAAAAGCAATTGGCGAAGATGGGCAAGTAACCGGTTATGTGTTGATCAACACATGATTGGCACCTGATTGAATATGGGTATTGATGAGGGTGCTAATCACGTGTTATTCAAAGACAGACAGCATGCTTCACTTCTTCTTGCCGATAAACTGGCGAAGCACCAGGGGACACCTCTCCATGTTCTCGGATTAGCCAGAGGCGGAGTGGTAACCGCGTCGGTCGTTGCGGCAAAATTAGGATTTGTTCTTGATGTTCTGGTCGTAAAAAAGCTCGCAAGTCCTCACAATGCTGAGTTAGCTATCGGAGCGGTAATCCAGGAAAATGTCTCACTGATTCATTGGAAAGCAGCACAAAGGGTTGGTGCCGATGAAGCGTATATACAAAAGGAAGTAGAGCGGTTGAATCACGAAATAGACAGGCAAGTGCGTGCCTACCGCAAAGGGAAAAAACCGATTTCCCTGGAGGGGAAAGCCGTGCTGCTCATTGATGACGGGGCGGCAACCGGGACAACGATGGAAGCTGCAGTGCGGTGGGCGAAAAAGAAAAAAGCGAAAAAGATCATCGTAGCGGTCCCGATAATTTCAACAGAAGCCGGAAAGTTGCTTCGTCCTGAAGTTGATGAGCTGGTGGTATGCCATGAGGCGGGAACACTGACTGCGGTAAGTTCGTACTATGAGTCGTTTCCGCAAGTAACGGACAAAGAAGTGATAGAATTGTTACACTAGCGTCTATCCTATGAAACTTATCATTGGTTTGGGTAACCCCGGAGAGAAGTATCAAGACACCCGACACAACGTGGGGTTTATGGTCGTAGACAAACTTGCTCATGAGTTGGGAGGCCTAGATATCCGTTGGGAGCAGTCGGCAAAACATAAGGCGAGTATCGCAAAGGCAGGCGAAGTGATCCTCGTGAAGCCGGAAACATTTATGAATGCAAGCGGAGTGTCCGTCAAAAGTATAGCCGGATTTTATAAAATTGCCCCGGAGGATGTATGGGTAGTACAGGATGATTTGGATTTGCCCCTTGGGAAAATCCGGATCAGAGTCGGTGGCGCATCGGCGGGGCATCATGGCATCGATTCCATTATCCGGGAGTTGGGAAGTGATAAATTTATAAGGATCCGGTTGGGCATCGGGAGAGGCAAAAGCGGGAGCGGCATTGTCGCGGACCGGAAATTGCACCAATCATCGGTGGTACAGTTTGTGTTGTCCCGGTTTGGCCGAAGTGAGGCAGGAGAATTTAAACATTTAGTGCAACACGGGGTTGAGGCAGTCCGTGTGGCACTTTTCAAAGGTATTGACCGCGCCATGAACCGGTTTAACTAATCATGCAAAAAGTCAGCACAATACTTCGTTCGTTTGATCCGCTGGAGGACAAATATATTTCCCGGGAATTCCAGGCATACGGCATATACTTGGCTGAGACACTCGGGGATTATAAGCATAAATCGCTCTATATCCGTCTTGCCAAAACCGTGCCGCGGGCAATACTTGAGAAGGCTATGTCTTTTGTGAAAGATGCTCATGCCACGAGCAGACCTAAATTATTTATGTGGAAAATGAAGGAATTGCGTAAAGGTGCAGGGTAGTAGTATAAAATAACTATACATGGACAAGGTAAAAGAATTAATACGGAATAAACCAAGAATATTTATCTATATCTCCCTTGTCTATCTTCTGCTTGTCGTGCTCCTCAAATGGGTAATTCATCCGTCTCTTGATGCACTTTGGTTTTTCCTGGGAGGAGTGATCGGTGTATATTTTTTGGATGCAGCAGAATTATTTTTTGCCCTGAATCCCTCTCCGTTTCGGTCTGTTGTGTTCGGCGCATTATTTGCCGGGGTCGCATTTTTTGTGGTAACGAGTTCTACCGGGAATATCGGTAGCGGGTTGGTGTTATCGCTGTATTTACAAATGCTGCTTTGGCAGTCGGGGGAATGGAGGATAAACGGCAATCTTAACAGTTGGTACCGCATGGTAGCCGGTCCCGTTGCCGAAACGACCCAGCGGTCGATTCTCATTATCTCGGCTATTGTTTTTGTTGTCGAAACCTATATATTCATCCGGTAGTATGATCAAGTAAGGAAGTACCCCGTAAAAGTCGTACTTGCAACGGGGTTGGTCAGCTAGTATCGTACTAAGTAGAGTGAAAAAAATAACGGCAGCTTCTCCGGTAACCATTGTGGAATCCATGTATCGCGTGTGGGGATGGATTGTCCTTACGTGGGCGTTGTATCGATACTTTTTCCATCTTCCGGAGTGGGCAGACGAATTTATTTTCAAACCCATGGTATTTGTGCTTCCGGTGTTGTGGTACGTGAAAAGCCGGGAGAAGGCTACACTTGCATCAATCGGATTGACCGGGAAAAATCTCTTTACCAGTATCTATATCGGTTTGGGCTTCGGCTTTGTGTTTGCCCTGGAGGGCCTTGCTGCGAATGCAATCAAGTACGGCAAGATAGAGATTGTGCCGATTGCGGCATTTGAACAATACGGTATGGGCATGCTGATCCTACTTTCGGTTGCAACCGCATTTTCTGAAGAGGTGTTAAGCCGGGGATTTGTTTTTTCAAGACTTATGAAAGGCAACAAGGGGCTTATGTATTCGGCATTTCTCTCGACTCTTATGTTTGTCGTACTGCACATTCCTATCTTAGCCTTCGGACTCAAGTTGCAGGGGGTAGTACTCCTGTTATTTTTTGTAACGGATTTTGTTTTGGGGTTTGCCAACGCGTTGCTTCTTTATAACACTGGCTCATTGGTCGCTCCTATTCTTGTTCATATCTTTTGGAATATGACGGTTGCGTTATATCTTTAAGTAGCCAGCCAGCCGCCATCAACGTAGAGGGTAGTTCCCGTAGTATAGGAAGCTTCATCGGATGCAAAGTACACCACGGCAGCAGCAATTTCTTCTGCGGTACCGGCGCGTTTAAGCGGCGCCCGAGCCAGTAATCCGGCGGCTTGTTTCGGATCTTTGAGCATCCCTTCGGTCATTTCTGTTTCTATGACCCCGGGACCTATGGCGTTGACCAATATACCCATAGGAGCCAGCTCATCGGCAAGCGCCTCTGTAAGGCCGATCACACCGCCTTTACTGGCACAATATTGGGCAATCTGTGGGAATCCGACTCCGACTCCCGCGCTTGCAATAGAAGAAATGTTTATGATGCGCCCCCATTTATTTTTTGCCATTTCTCGAGCAGCGGCTTGAGCAACGAAAAAATATCCTTTCAGATTCGTATCTATTGTTTTGTCCCATTGGGCCTCCGTCATGTCAAAAAACGCGGCAAATTCTGCTACACCCGCGTTATTTAGGAGAATATCGAGTCGGCCGAATTCATTGATGGTTTTTGCGACCGCTGCGTCAACCTCACTGCGTTTCGTCACATCCATTTGGACGGCCAGCGCTTCTTTGCCGCGGGATTTAATTTCGGCGGCCAGCGCTTCTAACTTCTCCATGCGGCGTGCGCCCACGACAACTTTGGCCCCCTGATTTGCGAGTGCGATAGCGCTCGCTCTTCCGATGCCGCTTGAAGAACCGGTCACCAGTGCGACTTTGTTGGATAAATCAAACATAGGATCCTCCTTACTTTGTATTATGTCTTACGCAGCGTATAACTTTTAAGAAGTAATACGAAGATGACGACCATATTGGCGGCTGAGAGTGCGCACCAGGTACAGATCCCTTTGATAATAAAAATTTCCGTATACGTAAACCAGGTCACGAACAAGACGCCGAACGTCGCCATGCCGAGCATGCCGCGGAGCATCCACGGTTTGCTTTTGGATGTGCGCAGGAATGCCAGCGTGGCGATGATGGTGTATCCGACTAAACCAACGGCAGGGACGGGGATAACGCCAAACAAATAGCTTGCCGGATTTTTGCGGACCAACTCGCACCCCGATGTGACGCAGACAATGCCTGTTTTACGGATAAAGCTTTGGAGGACATAGACTGCCATGGCAATTCCGAGAAGCGAGAGGAAAAAGATTATCCTGTTAAGGAGGCGTGATTGGCTTACTGACATTGTTTTTGTCATATATTCAGTATACATAATTATTGTAAAATATATGTGAGTTATCTTACAACAGAATTGTGACATGAAGGTCTATACTTATCGTACAATATGGCAAAAGCTGATCCCCAGGCGGTAAAAAATATAGAATCATTTTTTGTTGGATTCCAGGCGATGGCGTACAAAAAAGGCGAGCTTATTCTACGGGCCGAAGATGCGCCGTTTGGCGTATATTATCTGCAAAGCGGATATGTACGGCAGTATCTGCTTTCGCCATCGGGCGAAACATTCATCGTTCATATCTATAAGCCCGGATCATTTTTTCCGCTTACGTGGATCCTCAACGATACCCCCAATGTGTATCATTTTGAGGCAATGACGGTAGCGAGTGTCGTGCGGGCAACGAAAGACGCGTTTGTCGAGTTTCTGCACCGTCATCCTGAGGCGTTATTTTACGCGACGCAGCGGCTGGCCTTGGGGCTTGCCGGGTTTGTCAGCCGGGTTGCCCAGCTCGTGCTTGATGATGCATATACGAAGACAATTCTTCTTATTCTTTATTATGCTGATAACTTTGGTGAGAAAACAAAAGAGGGGATAGCCCTGAAAATTCCGCTGACGCATCGGGAAATCGCTTCGTGGATCGGGACGACGCGGGAAACGGCAAGTCTCCAGGTTGAGACACTGGTGAAAAAAGGCTTACTTGCAACAAAAGGCAGGCTTCTTGTCATCCGCGATGTCGGTGTACTTCAAAAAGAGCTTCATTAAATTTTTGTGTGTTTGAGACGCAGGGAATTACCGACGACAGAGATGCTGCTTGCGGCCATGGCAAATGCAGCGATTGCGGGATTAAGCAACCACCCCGTAAACGGATAGAGAACTCCGGCAGAAACGGGAATGAGGATGACATTATATGCAAACGCCCAAAACAGGTTCTGTTTGATGACGGCAAGTGTTGCCTTGGATAATTTAATCGCTGCTACCGTGCTTCGGAGATCTTTGTTCAGAAGCGTGATTCCGGCTGATTCTATCGCGACATCCGTTCCTGTCCCCATCGCGATTCCTACATCGGCGCCGGCAAGCGCCGGTGCATCATTGATGCCGTCGCCGACAAAAGCGACGACAGCATTTTTTACCTGTTTGAGTTCTTTGATTTTATCCGCTTTTTGTTGCGGCAAGACACCAGCGAGCACATTGGTGATTCCCGCTATTTTTGCAATTGCCTGCGCAGTGCGTTCGTTATCCCCGGTAATCATCCAGACGGTGATTCCCATGCGTTTGAGTGCAGAAATCATGTCTTTGGCTTCATCTTTGAGGGTGTCTGCAACGGCGATGACGCCAATAATTTTTTCTTTTGAAGAAAGTTCCATAACAGTTTTTCCCTGGTTTTCCAGGTCGGCGTATGGTTTTTTGGGTTTACCGAAAGAATACCGTTTACCATCGATAACACCCGAGACGCCCTGACCGGGAATCGCCTCAAAATCGGACACACGAAAGAGCTTCTGGTCTTTTGCCTTGGAAAGAATTGCTTCTGCAAGCGAGTGCTCGGAGCCCTGTTCCAAAGATGCGGCGATATTGAGGATTGTATCTTTCTGTCCGTTTCCCAGGGGCACTATATCGGTGACCATGGGTTTGCCGAGGGTGAGCGTACCGGTTTTGTCAAAAACCATTGCGTTGATTTTATGCGCTGTTTCTAAGTTAGAAGCATCTTTTATAAGAATGCCCCGCTCTGCGCCTTTCCCGGTGCCGACCATAATTGCGGTGGGAGTTGCCAAGCCCAGTGCACAGGGGCACGCAATAATAAGCACGGCTATCATGTTCACGAATCCGGCTACAGGCAAGCCGAAATCATACCAAACGACAAACGTTGCAACGGCAAGCATAAGCACGATAGGTACAAAATATCCGGAGACGACATCGGCAAGCCGTTGGATGGGGGCGCGTGTACTTTGGGCTTCTGAGACCATCTTCACAATTTGGGAAAGCATAGTATCGGAGCCGACTTTCATGGCGATAAAAAGAAATGTTCCTGTTTTGTTTATGGTAGCTCCTATAACCAAATCTCCGTTTCTTTTATCAACCGGAATAGATTCACCAGTGACCATGGATTCATCGATGGAACTCGTTCCCTCGCTGATTTTGCCGTCAACCGGAATTTTTTCTCCCGGGCGGACACGGATGACGTCACCAACTTTGACCTCGTCGATAGGGATGTCTGTTTCTTTGCCGTCTCTCACGACTCGAGCCGTTTTTGCCTGCAAGTGAAGCAGTTTTTTGATTGCATCGCTGGTGTGTGCCTTGGCCTTGGCCTCAAAGAATCGCCCCAATAATATAAGGGTGATGATGACTGCGGCGGTGTCGTAATACATAGTCATGGGAAACCCAATGGAAGCAAGTTGAGCCGCAAACCACGTGGTCATCAGAGAGTACCCGAATGCGGCGGTTGTGCCCACCGCTATCAGCGTATCCATACTGGCTGCGCGGTTTTTGAGACCTGACCATGTTGCCTGATAGAAACTCCTGCCCGCCCAAAATTGAACGGGGGTTGATAAGATCAGGAGTACTGCCGGGGTTGCCAGGATGGCATAAAGCGGTTCTATAACGGAAAATATATCCGTAAACCACTCAGGAAAGCTCCCAAGCACCACAAGTGTGCTTAAGAGAGCAGAAACGATAACTTTGAGTTTCAGATCAGCCAGCTCTGCTTTTTTGGCAGCGGTTTTTATATCTTCCGGTTTTTTGTTTTGCTCATTTACGACAACTGCTTTGTAGCCTGCTGACTCTACGGATTGCGCGATCGTTTGCAGATTGCAGGCGCTGTCGTCAAATTCCACCACCGCCACTTCACTGCCGTAATTGACCGAAGCGTCAGTGACGCCGGGCGTTTTTTTAAGCTGCCGTTCGATAAGCTTAGCGCAGCTTGCGCAGTGCATACCAATAATAGGGAAGAGGGCTTTCATGTTTTTTTACCGAAGAAGAACCAGTAAATACTCCCGATGCTTACCAGGCCGGCTATAGTAATAATGAGTTTATCCATATATATATTATTGTTTCTCCATGACTTTCATGATTTCTTCTATGACTTCGTCTTTTTTTCCTTTAGCAATCGCATCTGCAACACAGGTAGAAAGGTGGTTGCGAAGGATTTCCTGATCGGCGCTCCGAAGTGCTGCCTGAACGGCGAGCGATTGGTGTATCACGTCTACGCAGTACTGACCTTGTTCCATCATTTTGATAACCCGATTGAGGTGCCCGCGGGCTATCTTCATACGGTGGAGTAGCTTTTGCTGTACGGACTGATTTCTCGGAACTCCTTTCGGCATAGATATCCTCCTTGACTTATATCCCCCCCATAGGGATATAATGATCGTATCATCTTTTTGTTGTTTGTCAATACTTTTGTTAAACTTCTATAACTCTATGCCAAATCTTTGGATCATATTTACAACCGGCCTCATCGCCGGGGGACTTACCTGTATGGCCGTACAGGGGGGGATACTTGCAACCGCGCTTACCCGTGAAGAAGAAACAGACCCCAAAGGTTCGCGGGCTGTAGGAGTAGCGGCTTTTCTTCTGGCAAAGCTTTTCTCCCATGCTGTCCTTGGAGCGTTACTTGGTTGGTTGGGATCATTTATGGCCTTATCACCCCGTGTGCAGGCGATCGGCATAGGTTTGGTATCACTATTCATGATCGGAACAGCCCTGTCTTTTCTTGATGTGCACCCGATATTCCGGTATTTTGTTATTCAGCCCCCGAGGTTTTTGACGCGTATGATCCGGGGGACTGCGAAGTCCGGCAGCTGGTATGCGCCTGCTCTTATTGGATTATTTTCCATATTTATTCCCTGCGGGACGACACAGGCAATGATGGCACTTGCAGCAGGAACGGGAAGCCCGTGGTGGGGGATGGCCGTACTCTCAGTCTTTGTGCTGGGAACGGCGCCGCCATTTTTCTTTTTAGGTATTTCTATCGATGTTATTAAAGCCACGCTGAAGGAAAAATTCGGTATGGTGGCAGCGGCACTGGTTATGGCGTTGGCCCTCATCAACCTGAATGCTGCGCTGACATTATACGGGTCACGCGTGACGTTGCTGTCATTGCCGCAAACCGTTTTTTGCGCGGTGACATTTTGTCCTGTAGACGAGAGCGCTCAGATACCGACACAGGCACCGGTAATTACGTTTTGGCTCAACGGATATAAAATTGATAACCCGGTTATTCCCAAGGGGGAATCGATTGCGCTTACATTGACCAATAGCGCGGGTTCAGGTTGCGTTCAGGCGTTTACCATCCCCGCACTGGGCTTACAGGAAGTTGTGCGGGTAGGCGAGACGAAGACGCTCACGTTTACTGCTCCGGATCGTAGCGGAGAGCTGGCGTTTAGTTGTAGTATGGGTATGTACGGCGGGAAGTTTATTGTGCGTTAATGAAAGTTATGAAAACAAAAAAAACATATAAGATAGAAGGCATGCACTGCGTAAGTTGTGTGATGCTTATTGAAGGCGTGTTGGAAGATCGTGGAATTACGGGCCGCTGTAGTTATGCAAAGCAAACAGTAGAAGTTGTTGGAGAACTTGACAAAGATATTGATAAAAAAGTGAAGGAAGCAGTAGAGAGTGCAGGATACAGCCTGTCAGAATAGGCTAAAAATAGTGGGGTTTACAGCATGCGAACGGGTGGTATACTAAGCATCTTGAAAGGATACGTTTATGGACATAACAGATCAATCATTTGAGGCGGAAGTTATCAAATCTGATAAGCCGGTGCTTGTCGATTTTTGGGCGGTCTGGTGCGGACCGTGCCAGGTACAGGGTCCTATCGTAGAAGAAGTAGCAGTATCGTTGGGAGACAAAGCAAAAGTTCTCAAACTGAATGTCGATGAGAACCCCACATACGCGCAGAAATTCGGCGTCATGAGTATTCCGACCCTTATGATTTTCAAAAGCGGTACGGTCATCAAGCAATTTATCGGAGTCACCAGTAAGGATATATTGGTCACAGAGTTGAATAAGGTTGTGTAATGGCGCCCCAAGTTATATACACGCATGATGTATGATGTTGTGATTATCGGCTCCGGACCTGCCGGGTATACCGCAGCGCTGTATACGTCGCGTGCATTTTTAAAGACGCTTATTCTCTCCGGCCGGGAACCGGGCGGGCAGCTGACGACGACGACGGAAGTTGATAATTTCCCGGGCTTCCCGAAAGGCATACTGGGACCTCAGTTAGTAACGGATATGAAAACGCAGGTAGAGCGTTTCGGGACAGAAATACAACCCCTATCCGTTTCCAAAGCAGCCAAATCACCTGACGGGAAAACATTTATCCTTACGACAGAAAATGGTGATATCCTTACAAAAACCGTAATTATCGCAACAGGAGCGTCTGCGATGTATCTCGGGTTGCCATCAGAAGAGAAGCTTCGGGGAAAAGGAGTATCGGCGTGTGCCACATGCGACGGGTTTTTCTTCAGAGGCAAAGTGGTCGTGGTGATCGGAGGCGGGGATACCGCCATGGAGGAGGCGACGTTTCTTACGAAATTTTCTCCCAAAGTTACCATAGTCCATAGGAGGGATGAATTCCGGGCATCGGCAATCATGCTGGACCGGGCGAAAAAGGACAAGCGCATTCATTTTTTGACCAACAAAATCGTGGAAGAAATATTGGGAGATACCGAGGTAACGGGGGTCCGGCTTAAAGACGCGAAAACAGGGGAAGTAGTGGACTATCCCACGCAGGGAGTATTTTTGGCCATCGGGCACAAGCCGAATACAGAGTTTTTACAAGGATTTGTGGAACTCGATCACAAAGGATACGTGGTGACTCATGGTACCGCCACAAACGTCCAGGGTGTGTTTGCCGCTGGGGATTGTGTGGATCACAGATACAGACAAGCAATTGTCGCCGCGGGGCAGGGATGTATGGCCGCAATGGACGCGGAAAAATATTTAGAATCTCATGGCACAAAAAATTACTCTTGAGGTAGCGAAGAAAGAACAAGTGACGGAAAAAGTTTATTTTGTCACTTTCCGGCTTGTCACGCCTTCTTCAATCGACTTCCGGGCCGGACAGAACATGATGCTCATGATTTCTCCCGGGATTAACCGCACTATGTCGATCGCATCCCCACCTTCGCAAAACCAGGAACTATTGATAGTGCATGACGTAAGTCCTATGGGGCCGGGTTCCCAGTGGACAGTCGGCCTTAAGGTGGGGGACCGTGCGACAATTGTCGCGCCCACCGGGGGAGCGTTGTCGTTTATCCAGTCCCCGAGGAAAAAAGTTATGGTTGCAACGGGAACCGGAGTGGCTCCGTTTCATGCAATGGTGCTGGATTACTTCAATGCCGGTACCTCTGCACAACAAACACCTTTAGTGTTATATTGGGGTTTACGCTATGAACAGGATGTCTACTGGAAGGAAGAGTTCGACAGGGTGTCATCTCTTCATCCGACATTCATCTGGCATCTGATACTCTCAAGGCCGACTGAAGTGTGGCAGGGGGGTAGGGGACACGTGACGGAGTATGTGCTGGAAACGGAAAAGGATATGGAACATACTGAATTTTATCTGTGCGGAAACAAGACAATGATTGAGGAAGTCCGGGAAGCGTTACTCACCAAAAACGTTCCCAAAGAGCAAATCAAAACAGAGCTATTTTACTAAGGAAATAGTATAAACTGAGTACTTTTTATTTAGATCAATAATAGGAGAATATTATGACAACTATCAACCCGTTTGAGTCAGCGATGAAGCAGTTGGAAAAAGCACGTGCAGTGCTCACGTCTTCTGAGAAAAAACGTAAAGATATCGATAAAAAAATAGCGGTGCTCACCCAGCCGCAGCGGATCGTAAACGTCACTATTCCGGTTGCTATGGATGACGGAACGCAAAAAATATTTCAGGGTTTCCGCGTGCAGTTTAATAACGCCAGAGGTCCGTATAAAGGCGGGATCCGGTATCACCATAACGTCAGCCTGGATGAGGTGAAAGCGCTTTCATTCTGGATGGCGATGAAGTGCGCCGTAGCCGATTTGCCTTTGGGCGGCGGTAAAGGCGGGATCATCGTTGATCCGAAAACACTATCCACGGGCGAACTGGAACGGTTGAGCCGGGGATACGGGAAAGCGATTGCAGACATTATTGGTCCGGATCGTGATGTACCCGCGCCGGATGTGAATACCAACGGCGTCATCATGGGTTGGATGGTGGATGAGTTTATGAAGGTACAGCGGAAAAATGCCAAGGCATTTGGCACGTCACTCACAAAAGCAGATGAAAAGAAATTAGCCAGTACATTTACCGGGAAAGCCATCAAAGATGGTGGCAGCGAAGGGCGGGAAGAGGCGACGGGATTAGGCGGCCTGTTCGTTCTCCAGGCTATATTGAGGAAATTGAAACTCACGGGAACATTGACCGCAGCGGTCCAAGGCTTTGGAAATGTGGGGTATAACGTGGCTAAATTCCTCGGTGAAGCAGGGATTACCGTTGTTGCCGTGTCGGACAGCAAGGGCGGCATTTATGTTGCCGAGGGGATTAATCCGGCGCTCACCCTGGAATGCAAAAAGAAAAACGGATATCTTGCCGGGTGTTACTGTTCGGGATCGGTATGTGATCTTAACAAAGGCAAACAGGTGACCAATGAAGCACTTCTGGAGTTCCCGGTCGACATCCTGGTGCCGCCGGCATTGGAAAAAGCGCTGACCCGCGAAAACGCGCCGAA
>JBBTWM010000057.1:0-15098 GCA_038062795.1 Patescibacteria group bacterium
ATCCGACTTACCCGAAGACGACGAACGTTGCTTCGGAAACCTTGCGCATTCGGCAAAAAGGATTCTCACCTTTTAACGCTACTCATGCCGGCATTCTTACTTCTGTCCGCTCCACACCGGTTTACACCGTATGCTTCACTGCAAACAGAACACTCCCCTACCACGTACTACGAAATAAATTTCATAACACATCTATGTCTTCGGCGCTTTGCTTGAGCCTCGATCATTTTCGGCGCCGCAGTTTTCATCCAGTGAGCTGTTACGCTTTCTTTAAAAGATGGCTGCTTCTAAGCCAACTTCCTGGGTGTCTTAAAACCGCGACTTCCTTAACCACTTAGCAAAGACTGAGAGGCCTTAGACGATAGTCATGGGATGTTTCCCTTTAGCCACACGAGCTTAGCCCCGCATGACTGACTGCCTAGATAACGGAGTCTGTATTCGGAGTTTCATAGAAATACCTCGCTTTCGCTTGGCATTTCTTTGAGTGCTCTACCCCAGCTCCACATAACCAGACGCTATACCTAAATATATTTCGGGGAGAACCAGCTATCTCCGGGTTCGATAGGCATATTACCCCTAACCACAAGTCATCTCACAGATTTGTAACTCTGACGAGTTCGGGCCTCCTTCCGGATTTCTCCGGAACTCACCCTGCTCATGGTTAGCTCACCCGGTTTCGGGTCTATTTCGATGTACAAGACGCCCTATTCGGACTTGGTTTCCCTACGCCTCCTCCCGGATTAGGGGATTAAGCTACGCACATCGAAATAACTCACCGGCTCATTCTTCAATAGGCACGCGATCACCCCTTGCGGGGCTCTCGCTGTTTGTTAGTCGACAATTTCAGGTACTATTTCATTCCCCTTCCGGGGTGCTTTTCACCTTTCCCTCACGGTACTCGTTCACTATCGGTGCTAATGTGTATTTAGTCTTGGAGGATGGTTCCCCCAGCTTCCCACAAAGCCTTCGTGCTCCATGGTACTTGGGAACTCCCTAGAGGAGAAACAGATTTTGCATACGAGACTTTCACTCTCTTTGGTCGCGCATTCCGGCGCGTTCTGCTATCCGTTTCTCTCCCATATTGGGAGCCCCACAACCCCCCGATTTGCATCGGGGTTTAGACTCTTCCGTGTTCGCTCGCCGCTACTAACGGAATCTCATTCGATTTCTTTTCCTCTCCTTACTTAGATGTTTCAGTTCAGGAGGTGCCCTACATATCACTAACCCAATCTTTCGATTGATATCATGATACGCAGCGTCATAAAGACGCGGGTTTCCCCATTCGGAAACCGCCGGATCGCAGGATGTTGACTCCTCCCCGACGAATATCGCTGCCAACTACGTCCTTCTTCGGCACAACAGCCCAAGGCATCCATTGTCGACTTGTAGCGTTGCGGAGAACAAAAGATATCAGAGCTATTCCCTGATTCCTGTTCCCTCTACAAAATGGCCACGATAAGTGGGAACATTCCCCCTTACGCGGCAACTACCTCTACTCACATTCTATTTCTGTACAATAGGAGTTTCACCTATACGTACAGAAGTCATTTTGGTTATATTTTAAAGAGCAACTCGCGCTCTTGTCGCGAAGCCGTATACATATATATATGTATGTATCGGCTCCGATACACGAGCCTTTTAACTGGTGTTCACACAGAAAATTTTGTCTTCAAAATTATTCTGTGGACCCGGGCGGAGTCGAACCGCCTGCCTCTTCATTGCAAATGAAGCGTTCAACCAGGTAAACTTCGGGCCCCGAACAATTCCCCGAATTTTCGGGGTAAACCCCTCGTTCCTGGCCGGGTTCCCCCTGAATCCAGACTGATGTGAAAAGTGCGAAAAGGGACAATAAAATCCCGCCTTGTATGCGGGATTGGGACTCTCTCCTTGTAAGAAGCTCTACATCACACGCAAACGTCGCCGGTTTCGGTTGGTTCTGTATGAAGTGGTGGTTCTCATGAAAAAGAAAAGTCTTGTTTACCCCGAGCTTCATTCATATGAAAGTCGAGGGGCCTCCGCATTCCAAGGCAAAAGGTATTTTAACCGAGGTTATTATCCTATGTCAACAGTCAACTAAGACAATCCAAATCTAGCAATGACATCCGGGGATATCAGCTGGGCTGATTTTCCATCTTCCGTGACTGCTCTCCGCATATGTTTTATATAGATGCCCAACGCCATATAGATCATTTTTCCTGTCGCGGTGTGGATAGCTGATTTCTCCTGCCAGCCTGAAATCCTGGTCACTCCCTGCTCAAATAATGCACCGGCTACGGGTATCTGGGATACGATACGAAGGTAGCTTTCTAGTGTTGCGCCGTTCACCCAGTCATTTGACTTATCAAATCCCGTCTGGATAGTATCAGCCCCTTTATCTGCCATTTCGTGGATATATCCCCGCTTCCCGGTCTTATCCTCAACATACTTATTACCGAGCGCGGTCGCGTATTTATCATTTAACACATCAACGAGCTTGATAAATGAGAGAACGTTAGCGTTATATCGATGATCGTCCGCGGTAAGTCCCTCTCCTTTTTTTTCTTTCCTCCGCAAAGCATTGAATGGCAAACTAGTAGCTGCATCAAATGCGGTAAATAACGCGATGATACCAGCATATGCTTTCACCCGCTCTATACGTTCACTCGCATCCCCGTAATCCCGTCCGCCGCGGAAATCCGTGTCGATATTCCGGACATGGGAGCCAATATTTTTGAGAAATGTGCCAGGGCTCGTTATCCACTCATAACTAGCGTCACGGAAGGCATCCCATTTGATGGGCCGGGCCTCTTTGGTATACGGGGAAAACTCACCTACCTGGAACAGCTTTTCTGCCTGTTTCCGCTCGTGGGTAACCAGCTCTTGCTTCCAGCTTGCGACTGGGTCTTTGAGCATAGGCTGTTGTGCTTCTTTAGTCATCATACAAAAAGAATGCCCTATGGCATTACCCCAAAGTATACCATAGAAATTAGCCTATAACAAACAGGAGTTTAGGAAGATTATTTGGCAAGTGCTTCCGCTACCGCTCTATCGATAGCCTTTTGGCCGGCGTTCGTGATATGGAAACCAAGCAATCCCTTGGAAGCAGCAATATTTGCGTACTTGACCACTTTTGAGTGCTCGACCGTGTGGTCAAGCTTGTTTTTCACCCATCCGACACCCGGAATTTCTGCAAGCAAACGAAACGCAGCTTCTACATCGGTAGGATTGACAAAATTCTGCATTTCCGTGGCAAAAATCGGCATACCTTTATACTTCAAAAGTGTTATTTTCTTATCGTCGCCAAACACTTGTATGAGCGCATTTGCCCAATCGGAAACTACTTCAGCGGTCCCTTTTACATAGGTCGCCTCAGGCACGCCCGTAAGCATGCGCGTCAACGCATTCGTTATACCAATATAGGCAGAGTCTGAGCCCCATTCCTCGACAAACTTAACTCCATCTTTTATGGCATGCTGCGTCCGAATACGATCTTTTGCGTTTGCAATACCAGCCTCATACCCCCAAGGCTTTACCTCAGCCAATTGAGAAATCTCCCCTTTTATGCCATCAATTCGTGGATCAAATACCTTATTAATTGCCCACTTGGCAACCGCACTCTCGGCTAAATCGATACCCAATCCTCCGACGAGCATCGAGGTATTAAAAATCATGCGTTTTGCGAAATCACCTGACTGAGTTTCTCCCCCGTTTTTTGGGGCATGAGGGCCTTCGTTCACTATCCGTTGGAACCCCTGCTCAGAGGAGGAATAGGCACGTTGTGGTTGTGATTCGACATTCATAGATAACAAACAAACTCAGCCTTCGGCTGGAGTTAAGTCAGGAGTGTATCACACAAGTAGTCCTATAGCAAGTAGAAACTTTCCCACAGAAAACTGAGCTATTGTATGGATTGAAGAATAGCTGTACCCATCACAATATCGTCAATGGTATCCTGGTTCTTTTTCCGCTCTTCCTCAGGCATATCCTTCATTATAGTAGTGAGGAGCTCCAGGACCTCTTCCCCACGCTTCTCCATAGTAGCCTTATACTCACGGTCAAATGCATCAATCCCCTCCTCTAGTTTTCGCTTATCTTCTTCACTGGCATCAGCAAGCTGCACAAGCAGGCTCACCTTCTGCGCATCGGAAAACAACCGGGTCTGTTGGATTTTTTTATGTATCATCTGTTTTGAGGTCATATTCCTCCTGTAGCTTTTGCTGTTCTCTCCAGTTGGATTTACCGTAATAGACTTTATCCTTATTATATTCACGTTTCTCATACGGCTTCCGGTCACTCCCGCGGTCTTTCCATGGTTCCTTCTTAGGCATGAATACCTTCTTCCCTTCCAGGCCACCCTTTTCATTTCTCACTTTACGCACTTCGCGGAAATTGCGGATCAGACTCGTGACCCCGCTTCCGATCATATCGATACCCAGTTGAGTTACCGGATTCGATACGTCAACAACGTTACTCAGCAACCGCTCTAGCCTTGGCGGTTCCTCTGGCTTTGCTACTACTTCAATTCCCTTGGCAAGGTCTTCCTGACGCTTCTTTAATTTTTCATTAATATCCCCCATGGGGAATGATTGTGTATCGTTCCTTTTGTCATAGAAAGAACGACCACTGTTAAACGCAATTTTCTCATCGATCTCCCCAATCTTATCTTTGAGAATTTTGTTCGTACTCTGTTGCGCTTCGTATTGCACCTGCTTTGGCAAATTCGGAGAAATGGGTTTGATAAACGCCTCTATCGCATCTGCGGTTAACGCCCGAAGCAGATGTTTTGGCTCGGCCTTTGACAATAACGGCTGCGAACGGAACGCCAAAAAGTTATAAAATATAGCTAAGGATAAATCCTGGGTTCCCTCTTTTATGAGGTAATACATGCGGGCATTGAAGTCGCTTGACTGGGCAAATTTATTCATTGCTTCAGCCATACCGGTTCCGAATTTGGACTTATCATAAAACGGGATATCCCCTTGCCACACTTTGTCCCATACGAAGTTCATCGACTTTTCCAATCCCACGCCGATACCGGTAGTCACGGCACCCCGGGCGGTACGCATGAGTGCGCTATCCCCATCAAATTTATCCGAAGCCATTTTGCTTGCGGTATCTATATCGCGCCCTATATCCCCAAGTTTATTTCCAAGTTTTTTAAGCGTCAGCTTTTCCTGTGCGCGAAGATCCTCATACTTCGGAAGTCCTGCCGGCCATGACTCTTTGGGTAACACTGAAGGTTGTTCTTTCGGTTGCATTCTAGTTACCAGCGTACTCTGTTTAGCTTGCTATGGTCAAGACGTTGGCACCTTTTGGCTTACTGCGTGAGTGAGTTGTCGGGATTTTGCAAGCAATGCTTGCTTCACATCGACCGGAATATGCTCAGAATCCATAGCATGGCTGAATTTCTCCTGTGCGTCAGCAACGTAATTTTTTACTCTGTCTTCCCGCTCCCTCGCGCGCGTATCATATCCGGAGAGAATCGACACGATGTGGTCGCGGTAGCGTTCCGGCAATAATTCCGGCTTGTCCAATAACTCTTTTTTCTGAACCCCGGTCAGCACCTTACTCTGTTCGACCGCTGATATGAACGCCGCTATCGTTGTTTTCATAAGGAAATGATCACGTAACCGTATCCTTTATCAACTCGACGCTTTTCTTCTGCGTTTCTTTTGCCGCAAGCATAGTTAAAGCCATGTCAAAACCGTACGGAAGCAGCCCTTCCCCTTTGAGAAGCTGCTTATTGAGTGCAATATATGCATTTTCCACTTTTGCTCCGATAACCGGGATAGCCGATAGTGACCGGAACCCTGCCTCGATAGAGCCCGGATTAACGAGGGCATTGATAAACCGGTGTATAGGTTTTTGGTCACTTGGTGTGAAAATCGATGATATGACATTACCCACAGACGCCAAGGCATCGGAAATCGGAGAAACAAACGCGACGTCATCACGATTCGTCGTTTCTTTTACGGATTTATCGGAAAATCCGCTAATAAGTTTATCCGTCAGCATTTCCCAACCTGCTTTGAGCGCTTTACGGTTTCCCTGCGTGTCAAACTTATCAAAGGTAATAATAGGAAACTTCGACGTTCCCAAATGTGTCCGATCCTTCTGAAGAAATGTCTTATCCGCAATGAAGTCAGACGTAAAATCCAGTCCGGTATAAAACCCTCCCATAACGCTAAACAGCATAAAACGCTCCAATTTATGCGGCAACTCCCTACCCCGCCACTCGATATCCAATTCGCTGATAAATTTCTTGAGGCTCTTATGCTCTTTGTATCTATTCCACGCAGTCGATTTATCCCGGAGCAACTCTGCTGTTGTAACGGCCAACTCCCCCTGAGTAGTTACGGCATCAATGCGTTCGGCAACAGCTTCGGGAGCGACAATGTCAAATAATTCCTGCATGTGTTTGTTATAAAGGGAATCCGCTTTCTTGATCTCAGGCTTCGGTGGATCTGCTTTGCCTTCTCCCAGGTACACATGCGTCACTTTTCCACGATACTGTTGACTGTAGCTTTCGGCCATGATGGTATCTTTTTATGAAGGTTTTCCGGTTCCCACAAATACTTGCTTCGTTTGCATTTCACCAATGTGCAATTCCTCATAGATCTTCTTCATATTTGCCAAAATCTCTTCTTTATGATCTGTTATAAACTCCTGTTCCAGCGAAAGAAACGAGCCTAATGCGTTAGCCTGTTTTTCGGTGAATGACGGGAGTTCGTCAAGCAACGTAAGCTTCTGCTCGGCTGTCAATAATATGCTTGCTTGGATAAGATCAACGAGTGCAATTTTATTATTCATACCTATACTCCTTGCGGGCTAGCCGAATAGGACGAAAACAGCTGTGCTGCTTTTGCTACTCCCTTGCCCCGGCCGGTTACCCGGTCAATCGCAAGATTTAGCACGTCATTCGTTAGCGCGCTGTACGTTTTGACGTAATCGACCGTATTTTTCCCCATTTGTAACGCAGCAGGTATAACGTCGATGCCGTGTATTCCAACCACTTCCCCTACCGCGGTGGTGAGCGACAACCATCCGGGCACATCAGGGGTAAGATCCAGGAAGGCTCCGATTCCCGCCCGTTTTTCCGGATTAGATAATATATTCATTGTTGGTATTTTACGTTTTTCAATTTGTTTGAATGCCCATCGTCCCACACCTGTCTTTCCTGCGGCATCTGCAGCAAGGTCAAGCCCTTCGGCCACAGCTTTTTTGGTAACTTCTTTATTCCATGACAAGCCCGCCTTAAGTGCTTTACCGGCTTCTTTGCTGCTCTCATACGTTCCGTGGGCAATACTGGCGGCAATGCGTTCTGCCCGAAGTGCCCCCTCTTTCTCCAAATAACCGACCATACTTCCAGCACGGGCTTTTTCGAATAACGAACCTGCCTTGGCCAACTCGGGAGCGTTTTCGGCCATAGCACGGCCAAATCCGGCCCCTATCGCTTTAACCTTCCGCCACCCCTTTTCGGCTTTATATGCTTTTGCCCCAGCCTCATACCCTTTGACCACTCCCACTGTGCTTAGAAATGCTTTTCCCTGGCCGATAACAGGAATAAGACTTAACAGTGCGGCACCCTGTGCTTTGAGATTTTTAAAATTAATTTCCCTCAATTTTTTCGTGTGCGGCTTCGCCGTTTCCCAAAGGGCTTGCATAAATCCCATCTCTGCTATATTTCGCCCCGCGACCGCTTCGGGATTCTGCCCCTGCGCGAGTATCTCCGCTTGCGCGTGACTTATGCGTTCCGCAAGCTCTGGAGAAGTGACGACTTGTTCTTTTTGTGGAATTTCCGGCGTCTCGTCCATGACATCAGTATGAAGATTTTTTATATATTTGACAAGCCTTAGGGCTTGGCAATCGCTTCTAATACCTGATGATCACCAAGAGAAGCAGCTTCCGGTTGTTTGTTGATGTCGGCAAAGTCGATAACCTTTTCCGCAATTTTTTCAAACACCGGATCATGGGTTATGGCAACGACCGTCATATCCGGACGCGTTTTCCGAAGCTCCTGGATAATCTTCATCACCTGCAATGTCGATGCGGCATCGAGATTGGCCGTAGGCTCATCGAGATACAACACTTTGGGATCTTTAAGAAGCGCCCGAGCGATACCAATTCGTCGCATTTCACCCCCGGAGAAATGCTTGGTCTTCGCATCTAACCTATCTATAATCGCATCCAGTTTCAAATCCTTTAACACAGACTCAATTCGTTCATTGGGAATTTCTTTTGGAGTCCACAGCAACAAATTTTCGCGCAACGTCATGTCCTCAAAGTACTGGGGATTCTGATTCGCGTACGCAATCTTGGTAAATATGGATTCATCACCATATTTTTTGATGCCATCGATATCCGTTCCACCATACTTCACCGTGCCGGAATCACCGGGATACAGCCCCACGAGATGCCGAAACAGCGTGCTCTTCCCTATTCCCGACGGACCCTTAATCGTCACGAATGATCCTTGAGGAATATCTAAATTTACCCCATTCAAAATATGTTTGAATCGCAAATTTTCGACGTTGATATCAAACCGCTTAAGGTCTGACACTGGCATCCTGGCTAATTCCCGAAGCCCCTGAGGATGATCCAGAAGCTCATACGGACCCAACAGATCCTCCATGCGCTTGATATCCTGGATATCCGGGATGATACGGTTCACATACAAGTGCGTTTTCTGAAGCGTCATCTGACGCAACTCCTGTTGCTCCCCTTTGGATCCCGTGACACGAAAATACGCATCCGCCAAGCTATTAAACATATCATCAGCCATATATGGCTGATTTGTTTCCTTGTTCATCCCTCCCTTGATCTCATTCCATAATTTAACCCCCTCAGTGGTCAGTGGGACGCTTATGTCTAATACGTCGAACAGTTGGTTCATAGTTCGGTCTTGTTGACGTTTCTCGCGCATACCACCCGACTCGACAAAGTCACGGTCGGCAAGCGCCTGATAGAGCACGTCCGATCCGGCTTCCGCATTCCCGGTGGTCCGTACGGTTTCCAGGCCCTGTAAAGTAGTCAGAAGCTTGGTATTGACGGTATCCCAGTGTTTGAGTGCTTCATCGTTTTGTTTTTGGATACGCTGCGCATTGGGCTTTACGCGGGTTTCCAACATCATTTTCTTAAATAAGGCGGCCCCTGCATCAACGGGATTAATCAACCATTGTTTCCCTATCGACCCTGCGGTCGCATACTTAAGCGGGATGAGCTCCTCATGAACCGCACTCATAAGATCAAGCGTCGCGTCTTTCCCGCGGTTGATGATTTCCAGCATTTCTCCCGACGGTGTATTGTTGAGGAATTCAAAGTTGCGCATGAAAAGCGAATCGGCAATCCGGTTATTTACCTGCTCCTGCAGGTTCGTGCGCTCTGCCATAAACATTTTGCCTGCTATTTTTCCTGCCTGCCGCTCCAGGAGCCAATACACAGGACTTGAAAGAAACGGCCATGTACTTTCCACCAACCATTTACCCATTTTTGCGGCCTTCTCCTTCTTCATAACCGGCAAACTCTGAAAAAATTCTTTCGGCCTGAGTTTTTTGAGCCGTAACTCATGTGCGATAGCACCAAACCGTCGATATACGAAATCCCGACCTTCCTTAGTTGCAAACATTTTCCGTTGCATACCCCCCAGGAAATCCCCGACCAGTGTCGTAACCCCGATGATATGGCTAATGTTGCCCCACGCCTGCTTGTCCACGCCGTAATTACGTACCAGATCATTGACAACGGTTTTGTATTCATTGAGATCTATTTCCGGTAACGGGCCATGCTCTGCCGGTTTTTTGACTTCAGTTTTCCGTGCTTCCGAGGATGACGGCGACATACCTTGTGCCACACGCTCTTGGACGGCACGGATATCGTCGGAGGAAATCGGGACACCCTGCTCGCGCAAATCCCTGGCGACATTTTCTACCATCTTCGTTACATCCTTGACCTCCGGAGGTTTCCCTTCTATAACGCGTGCCACTATGGGTGTAGTAGATTCTGCAGTCGCAGGTGATATGAGAGGTACTGCAACCGCAACATCTTTGAGTTCTTTGGGGACTGGTGGTTTTACCGGGCGTTCAGCCGTCATATGCCTTATTGTATCCTACACGGCTCAGTTCTTCGAGGGAGATGCGGAAGCGGCATAAAATACGTGACGAATTCCGAGAGAATCAACGTGAGAGTTGCCTAGTTTGTTCGCTTCCGCAAAATCCACAATCTGTTCAGCGATCGCCTCAAAGTTTGGGTCATGCGTAACGGCTACAACCGTCATGTCTGGACGGATTTTACGCATGTTTTTCACAATTTCTAATACTTGACCTGCCGATTCCTGATCCAAATTGGATGTCGGTTCATCAAGAAACAGCACTTTCGGATCCTTGAGTAACGCCCGTGCAATGCCGATGCGACGAAGTTCCCCACCGGAAAAGTGGCTAACTTTGCTGTCAAGACGATCCACTATATGCGTCAACCGGAGATCGGTCAGGACTTTTTTCACTTTATCTGTACTGACTTCCTTTTGTGTCCAAAGAAGGAGGTTATCACGGAGCGTCATGTTCTCAAAATACAGCGGGCTTTGGTTAGCGTAGGCAAGCTTGGAGTAGATAGAATGCTCCCCGTATTTTTTTATACTCCCCAAATCGAAACCCCCATATGTTATGGTGCCTTGCGTCGCACCAAAAAGCCCCAACATATGACGAAGAAGTGTCGTTTTTCCGATGCCCGAAGGTCCTCGGATGGTAACAAAAGACCCTTCGGGTATACAAAGCGTTACATTGTGGAGTATGTTTTTATATTGTAAATTCTGTATCTGAATATCATAATTGTGAAGTTCGGATACCGGCTTTCTGGCTTGTTCCAACAATCCACTCGGCTTGTCCAGTTGGTCATATGGACCAAGCAACTCATCCATCCTTTTTATATCCTGTAGCGCCGGTTGAATCTTCTCTGAGAGAGATCGCATCAGCGAAGATGCGTGCCAACCTATGCTCCGCTGTTCCCCTGCTATTGTTCTGTAATGCTGAAGCGCAACGGTCGCTGAGGCAAAAGGGTTGAAGTCAGACTCTACCAAACTATTGTACTCCGCATACCCTAGCGCCATAGGCAATAGATCTTCAAATAGTGTGTCAAGATATGCCTCTTGCTGCGCGCGGTCAACATGCTTCTTTTTAGATTTGATAATCATGGCGTCCTGTTCCTGCATAGTGCTACCCAATTCATGAATTGCATGCTCCATCGTATCAGAGGACTTCACCAATTCTACGCTTTGAAGCGAGGTCAAAACCCGTGCATCGATCGCGTCCTTTTGCACAAGTTCGTTCCTTCTATCTTCGAGCATCTGTTCGATCACCTTCTTATTCGTGGCATACAGAAACGGCAAACGAAGGAGCCCCAATGCTCCCACTTTTTTGTCCACGGTAAATCCCGCACCACTTGCGGCCAGAATCGCCGTTAAATGAGGGATAATTTCCGTATAGGTTTCGTCGATGACCGTCATCACTCCCTGCTTCCCGCGGTCTATAATATTCAATATTTCACTGGGGGCATTATTCTGAACAAACTCAAGGTCGCGCATAAATACGGACTGTGAGATGCGATCGTTTATTGCTTTGCGAAAAGACAACGTTTGCTCCTCATATGCTTTTCTGGCAATTCCATCCACAAGCTTCACCGTCAACATCCCCGCCATACTGCCACCAACAAGAAAGGCTAATTTTTTCGCCGCCTGAAGAAACGCCTGTTTATCTTTCAGACCGACTACACCTGACATCTGTGCTTCGCTCAACACTCCCGTAGGTGAAGATCCGACAAATATATGGCGAAATTGTTTATTGATAAATGGTCCGACCAACTGCCCCAAAACCGAACGCGTCATCATAACACCCTCCAGCAGTCCGAGTTTGACTGCATGCGAATCTAATCCGTACTGTGTAGAGATGCTGGAAAAGGTCTCCCGGTACTCTTTGAGCGATATCGTAGGAAGTTCTCCGTCTGATTCCCTTGAGGGCCGTTCCGGAATTAAGGAAATTGGCGCTTGTAGACGCTCTGCGTTAACCATGCCCCGTATTGTAACCCAAACGCATCAATTCTTCGAGGATGATGCGGATGCTGCATAAAATATCTGACGGTTCCCGAGCGACTCGGCTTTGGTATCTGCAGGGGTATTCACTTTGGCGAAATCGATAATCTTTTCGGCAATAGCCTCAAAATTCGGGTCGTGCGTAACCGCAACCACCGTCATATCGGGGCGGGATTTTCGCATATTTCGAACTATTTCAAGCACTTGCTTAGCTGACTCCTCGTCAAGATTTGCCGTAGGTTCATCAAGAAACAACACCTTCGGGTCTTTAAGAATAGCTCGGGCTATGCCTATACGCCGAAGTTCTCCGCCGGAAAAGTGCTTAACGGTGCTATCCAAACGGTCGACAACATGATCAAGACGCAAATCTTGAAGCACACTCGTTATTTTTTCTTCACGTACTAACTTTTTTGTCCATAACAATAGATTATCCCGTAGCGTCATATTTTCGAAAAACTGAGGATTTTGATTAGCATATCCTATTGCACTATATATCGATTCGTCACCAAACTTTTTAATCTTTTGCATATCTGTTCCACCATAAGTAACCGCGGCTTCGTCAGCACCAAACAGTCCCAGCATATGCCGCATAAGAGTGGTTTTTCCGCTTCCCGACGCTCCCTTGAGCGTAACAAACGCACCTTGCGGTACGTCGAGAGACACATGATGAAGAATATTCTTATAACTTAAGTTGCGCACCGAGATGTCGAAATTTTTCAAATTACCAACCGGCATTCTGTGCTTTTCTAATGGTCCATCTGGCTTATCCAACGATTCATACGGCCCCAACAATTCCTCCATCCGCTTGACATCTTGTAAAGCAGGCTGGATTTTATCGATATAAATATCAATAAGTTCTCTTGAATTCCCCTCGACGAGTGCTCCGCCGAATCCTCCGGTAATACCAGACTGTGCTGCTTTCTGCCATCTTCCAGTGCGGAAATATTCTAAGCCGGCTGTCAAAACCGGAACCCCTATTCCAAAAACCGCATTGATCGCTTCCATTTTTACACCCTGCTTCATTGATTCCTTTGAGGATGTCATCTGAAATTCGTCACGCATTGTCATATTGTCCTTAAGCTGACCTATGGCTTTATCCATACTGTCCGACGTTTTGACTATTTCCAAACTGCCCAAGGTTGCGTTAATCCGGGTGTCTATCATATCTTTCCGCTTGAGGTCAGACGCACGTTGCGCCAGTACTCCGCTGGCATATTCCTTAGAGGCACCGTACAAAAATGGCAATCGGGCTAGCTGCAATAGTGCACCGACAGGATTACCGAGCGGTATTTGACCTAACGTTCCCAAACCAATGACTGCAAGGCGCGGGATAACATCACTATAAGTTGTTTGAAAAAGTTCTATAGTAGACTGCTTGCCCTTTTCGATAATATTATTAATTTCCGCAGCAGATTTATCGTGGACGAATTCCATGTCGCGCATAAACAGAGAGTTTGCCGCCCTCTCATTGACTGCCCTACGGACCGGCTTCATAGCATTAATCAAACTCACTTGACCCGCATATTCTCCTACAACCGCAGGAATATAGGCCAGGGCTACTGCAGCAGGCCATTTCAAAGTTTTCCAAATAGCTCCCATCTCATCACTCGCGTCTAAAATATGCTTTTCATTTACCTTGATAGGCATAGACCCGGTAGTTGTAGCCTCCCTAACATTTGGTGCCATTCGTTCACCCAACCACCGCCACGCCAGTTCGGATGATTTAGGCAGTGACGCTTGATTATTCCAAACCGACAATATTATTCCGGATAAACTTACACTCGACAAAGACTGCACAGTCTTACTGGTCATTATAAGCCCCTCTATGGCACCAAATTTTATCTTTTGTTTGTCCATGCCATACGTCTTTGATAGTTGAGTGAATAATTTCTGATATTCCGGCAGGCTGACCTCAAATTGCTTTGCGTCATCCGGGTTTAGTGGTGTGTTTTGGGGTTTCTCAAACGTTTTCTTCACTGATTCTTCAAACTTCTTCTTTTCTTGATCATTCAGGGTTATTCCGGCCTTGGAAATATCATGTTCAACTGAAGAAATAAGAGATGTAACATCCTGTGTAGTCGGGAATTTTCCCTGCTTTATTACATCAGAAATCTGTTCGGATGCGCCATTTGTCTGTTTAGATAATGGAATGGGTCTAGTGTCTTTTGCAGATTCTTTCTGTTGAAGTTTTGGTGGCAGCTTTTCCATACCAATCCTAGCGTAGCACACTCAATATAAGGATGACAGGCGTGTCATGAAGCTATTGAAGCAGCGCTTCCACACCAGTGCGAATATCAGAAGTGGCATTTTGGAATCGTTTTTTATCCGAAAAACTTGCCTTCGCAACAATCGTATCAAGCACTCCGTACACGGATTTTTTGTACTCGGAAACGGCCTCCTGGTGCTTTGTGTCAAACTCATCGATAATGGCTTCCAGAGCCTTCACATCGTCTGCTGAATAAGTATCGACCGCGGCAAGGATAGCGATCTTATCTTCATCAGAAAACAATGTGGTGTGTTGTATTTTATGTTTAAGTTCTTGCATATTATCCTTTTCTCATTTGCCAAAGGCCATTTGCTACATTACGTAATCCTCCAATAGAAATTGGATTTGTAAAGAGACTGGCAGCAGTGGCCATTATTGATCCTGCTGTACCCCTCGCCTTTCCACGAGCCAGCACACTCAACCCAACCATGCTCAAGTTACCGGCAACCCAGTCGTACCACTCAGTCTTTGGTAAATTCCTATCTGGAGCAACTTTTTTGTTATACCGCAATCCCGCTGTCTCATACCCAACGAACGCACCAAGTCCCCCACCTTGACTAGCGCCCATCATCGCACCCATGGAGATGAAATCAGAACCTAGTGTTGCGTTTGCTTTCGCAGCGCCAGCTACTCCGCCGACTAATGCTCCTCCAATTCCCCACTTAAGCTCTGATTTAATGCTTTCCCATGCGCCATAACCCATTTGTTTGAGTCCAGCATCAACAAGAGCTTTCCCTTGAAGTTTTTTGAGTTGCTCCCCTGCTTTCTCTGAAG
>JBBTWM010000058.1:0-13417 GCA_038062795.1 Patescibacteria group bacterium
GCATGTCCATAGTCTACTCTGGCCATGCCGGATATTTACGGAGAATTATGCGACCCCGTGCATTTCCCTTCCCGAAGGCGTATAATAGGCGCTTAATTGCCTGATATGAACGCAACTCTGGAACGCACTCCCAAGATGCAAAAAGAGCCCCTGGACCGCAACACGCTGGTCATTACGGTCGACGGGTCTACCACGGCAGGTAAACGCGTGGTCGCTGAACGTTTGGCACAGCGGTATAATCTGACTGTATTCAACACCGGAACGACTATCCGCGCATTAGCACTTCTTGCGATAGAAAATAATATGGTAGGTACGGATCAAACAAACGTCACGACTATTCCGGTCGATTTTACCGAGCGTATTGTAGAGTTTTATAATACGATGCCCCAAAAGCTTACGATTGCCAAACCCAGGGAAGGCGAGCATACCGCTAGAATCATGGTCGGGGACCGCGAAATGCGGGGGGAATTGCTTGCCTACGGGAAGCAAAAAGCGGTGGATAATCTCTCCGGCGTTATCGCGGCAAGTCCGCTGGTACGCGATAAACTCTATCATGTGTGGCGTGAATCAGTACGGGATTTGGGAGGGACGATCGTCATCGGGAGAAAAACCGGGATCGATCTATACCCCGACGCCCCGATCAAGCTCTATTTGTTTGCCAGTCCTGAGGCGTCTGCCGCATATCGCGTTACGCATGATCCGACCTCGCTCATGCATCAGAGTACCGAAGAATTGTATATCCGGGAACGGGATGGAAAGGACCGTATCAATGGATTATTGGATCGTCCGGGCGATGCGCTGGCCATAGACACCAGTACGTATATCAGCCAGGACGGCAAGGGTATGTCAGCATTGGAGTCTCGGATCGCTTCGTTTATCGATAACCGCTTTATTATCAAGTAAGCCGCGCGCGCGTATTGCTCCGCACGATATCCAGAGGGTGCTTGGTGCCGTTTTCCCACAGTTTAAATCCGTCGTAATTATATTCCGGTGTTTTGAGTTTGCCGCCAGCGTTCATCTTTTCGATTTCTGATGGCGCGAAAAATCCGTAGTTTTGTATTTCTTCCGGTTGCATTGTAAACGTTCCGTCCAGGATAGTTCCCCGGAAGGCGTATCCTACATGCATTTTTACTTTATTTTTTCCGTTAGAGGTTGCTGTATCTTTGGACGGGGATTGATGGATACTGTTTTTTTCATAGTAATGCCAGACGCCGAGCAGCTGATCCAGGCGGATATCCAGCCCCAGCTCTTCTTTTGCTTCCCGAAGTGCGGCAATTTCCGGTTCTTCGCCGACCAAATCATCCACATAGCCGGCTATCGGCGACCATTTGCCTCCATGGCTATTGAGGTCCTGCACCATGAGAAGCCGGCCCTGCTCGTCGGAGAGGAATACGGAGACAGAAGCCATGCTGCTCGAGCGCTCGGTCCAAGCTGGTTTTTCGTTGCGATGAGTAGGTTGTCGTTCCGGTGTACTCATAGGAAAAGGGTATTATAACGTAAACCAGGGAGTTTTAGAAATTTGCCGGGCCCATGTAGAGCGCGGGGTTTTCCAGTATGTCCTCGCTCAAATCAGAGTGGTAGAGAGAAAGTTCGCGTTTGTCATGCTGATACTCCACACGTGTGCTTGGTGTCTGCGTATTGTCTTTCGTGTGCCCCATGTCCACATCTACAGTGTCCTGCCCGTGTTCTTTGCCTGGCGTGCGTTCCGTATGGGTCATACCAGCCCCTATTATACGCCTTCTTGACAAGTAGCGGGCGAGAACTGCTATTGTATATGTATGCCCAAAAAGAAAAAATCCGTCCATAACAGCGCACACAAGCCCGTTTCCCGCCCCAAAAAAGATCGGTGGACTATCAAGCGGATATTGGCGCCGTTGGGATTTGCCGCTTTGGCGCTCCTTTTGAGTTCTCAGGTTCCCTATACTCAGGGCTTCCGTAGTAATGTGTTGGGTGATGAAGATAACGCACAGGAAGAGCAGCAAAAGCAGGAAGAGGAGCAGCGGCAGGAAGAGCAAAAGAGGCTGGAAGAGCAAAACAAAGAATCTTCCCAAAACTCCGGCAGTAGCAACACCAATACCCAGCGTACCGAAACGGAATCCGAATCCGCAGACGGGGTGAAAGTGAAAACCAAAACAGAAGACAACGGTGCCACAAAAGTGGAAGTGGAAGGTGAGGGAATTCATTTCAAGTTTGAGGAGGAAGACGGGGAGATACGGCTGCGGGTACGGGACGAAGACGGGAATGAAGTCCGGACCCGTGAACACCTTCGGGAACTTGATGAGCTTGAGCAGGAGCTTGAGGATGAGGAGATAGAAATATCCAGCGACGACGGACACATGGAACTTGAGCACAACAGGGTGCGCGCACGGATAAATTTCCCGTTATCCATCGATCCGCTAACCCGCGAACTTATTGTTACGACTCCGGCAGGGGAACGGACGGTAGCGGTATTACCGGACGAAGCGGTGAGAAATCTTCTCGCAAAAGGATTCCTGACGCATGTCGCATCGGGATCTGCCGCTGTACCAGCGGAAGCGACGGTTTCGGGTTCGTTGGCAACCTCGGTGGAATTGAAGATGAAAAACGGTAATCTCGTGTACGAAGTGCAGGGAGAAAAGCGCGAGAAGTTCCTCGGTGTTATTCCGGTCACCATGGATCGCTCTATCACGATATCAGCCCTCAGCGGTGAGGTGTTATCGCAGACACAGTCGGTGCTTGCGACAATACTCGCATTCTTCTCATTTTAAAACAGGACCATATCTCCGGCTGTATAAACCGGTAAAGTTCATTGTGTTGATTTGACCTGCTATAATGCTGGTGTGACAATCCTCAAAGAGCGGAAGCAGTTAGAAAAACTAGGGGTGCACTTCAAAATCATTCGGTTGGACCGCAGTGTAGGATTTGGCCTTATTCCCGACGTAGAAGACGAGCTTAAGCACAGCGCTATCGCTGATGCGGACGGATTACTAAGAAACCCAAAGCACAGTAGAAAGGAAAAGCCGATAGTGAGTGACGGTACGAGAATTCACATTTTTCCGGGTGAACGCACTATCCTGCTTGATTTTGATATCACCGGCACCTGTGACATAGAAGGTGTGCCACCCGGAAACATCCCGGGTATTCAGCGGGTCCGTCGGGATACGGCGCGGATTTTAGCGCATACACTTAATTCTCCGATAGAAGCATCCATTCCCTTTGCGGGTACCGAAGTGTTTGAGCCGTAATTCTTCGGGAAGTGGGTAAGCGGGATCTAGAGGCGGAGGAAGCGTTTTTACAAAAGCACTCCCGCACCATGCCGCGCACCATGCTCCGCTACGCCATCGAAAAGTTTTCGTCGGCCAAACGCGCGCGATATCTCTCCAGGTAGAAAATTCGTTATAATGTATCTATGGTCTCATTGAACCGCGACGAGCGGCATCTTATCCTTATCCAGGGTTTTGACTACTTCGCCAACGGGCTCGCGTGGGTATTCGTCACGATATTTTTGTTTGCCCATAGCGACATCCGTACGACGATACTGTTTCAGTTGTGGTCATTTTCGTCGCTTCTCGTGTTCATCATTCTGGCCGGTTGGATGCTGAAGAGAATGTCATCAGGCACCATGATGAAAGTGGGGATCGCCACCAGTGCGCTCTTTTATCTCCTGTTATTTTATTTGCAGGGACGGGCGATAACCTACCTCGTACCCCTGGGGATTTTCAGCGGATTCAGCGGCGCGATGTTTTGGGCGTCATTTAACTTCAGTCAATACATCCATACCAACGAAGACGCACGGGCACACTATTTCGGGTATGCCAGTGCGGTCATTAATTTTTTAAGCGCGATAGCGCCGTTTCTCGGCGGCCTCATTATCACCATCTTCGGTACCACGATCTACTACGGTATCAGTCCGGGATACGCGACGCTTTTTTTGCTCGTCGGCTTGCTGTTTTTGGGGATGGTATTGTTTATCGGAAAATTGCCGAGTCATGAGATGCCGGAATTTTCGTACCGACATCTGTTTACGAAAGCACGGTCGCCTGCGTGGCATCTGGTGTTGTGGCAGCATGCATTGCTCGGATTGTATGATACGGCGCTTTCGCTGGTGACGGGCATATTGTTTTACCTCATCATCCGGCAGGAGCTTTGGGTTGGCGCGGCACAATCAGCAGGGTGTTTGCTTGGCGCCGTGGGGGGTGTGGTGAGTGCCAAACTATTAGGCAAACACCCGTACTTTTTCTGGTTGGGATCACTCGGATTGGCTTGCGCAATATTGCTGTTCGCCGTCATGCAAAATATGATTGGTCTGTGGATCTATGTGGTTGTATCCGGATTTACCTCACCATTTCTTTACGCGTCCATTTCGACGGTATCGTATCATGCCATGGATGCCGTGGGCGAGCATTGGCGGCACAAATATCATTTTCTTATGGAACGCGACATCGTGTTGGGAATACTCCGTGTCGTCAGTTTCCTTTTACTCTACCTGTATATGGCGCATGGCGATCAGGTTGTGCTTGCCAGACACTGGCTCTATATTTTGCCTATTCTGCCGCTCGGCATCGGGATATTATTGCAGATGAGCGCGAAACATACTCGTAGGTAAGCTTGCTTCGGAATGGTAAATTGGCTATACTTTGCTTCATGATTTTGTCCGGCTGGGATAGTTTGTACTTTTTCATACAGACAAATTTTCCCCCATGTGCTTTACTCCAATTAATCGATTAATTGGAGTGCGCAATGACACGGGTTTCGAAACATCTACTTGATTCGGCATTGAAGGATGAAATGTTCCGACAATTTTGGCTTTCTTTATCATTTCTCCACGATGCGCATACAGTGTCGTCATTCTTTACTGACCTTTTGTCGGATGCGGAAGAGGTAATGTTGGCGAAGCGGTTCACAGTCGCCGTGCTTCTTATGCGCGGGAGAAACTTTTCAGATATAAAAAGTACGATTCACGTATCAGATTCGACGATCAGTTCGGTTAATGCCTGGCTCAAAAATGCAAAGCCAAGGACGCGTCAAGTTCTGGAGCTCATCATTAATGAAACTCGTTGGCAGAAACTGCTTGATCAAGTTGATGCGTTATTGGACAAGTTGCCCTCTGCATATGGAACCAATTGGAGTAGGATAGGGAAGGAGAAGTGGCAACGTAAAATGGAGCGCTCTTCCCGTCAAGAACTCCGTTAATCGTGTTATCCACCGATTAATCGGTGGAAATGTTTCTTACGTGTTTGGGGCGTTTGGAACCTTGCTTCGGTGTGGGGCTTTGGGTATACTTAGCCACATGATTTTGTCAGACAGGGATATTACCGCGGCGCTCCGTACGGGAAGAATAAAAATAACCCCCAAGATCGATGCCAAGACGCAGTTAGGGTCGTGCTCCGTTGATCTGCGGCTAGGCAAACAATTCCGCATTTTCAACCACAGCAAGTTTGCGTACATCGATCCCAATAATCCCAAGCTAGCCACCGACATGATGGCTCAAGTGAAGATCAAAGATGGAGAACCGTTCATCCTGCAGCCGGGAGATTTTGTCCTGGCAACCACGATGGAATCCATCAAACTTCCCAATGATTTAGTCGGGCGATTAGAGGGACGATCCAGCCTCGGCAGATTGGGGATTGTGGTGCATTCAACTGCATCAATCTTTGATCCCGGGTGGCAGGGTATGGTCGTTATGGAATTAGGGAACATGGGTCGTATGCCGGTGGCCCTTTATCCGGGCATGCGGATTTGCAGCATGACGTTTGAGGAATTATCGTCTCCTGCCCTGGTGCCGTATTCTCAAAAAAAGACGGCTAAATACATCGGGCAACATACTCCTTTGGCAAGCAAAATCATACAGGATAAATAATGGACTGGCCGATACTCTATAAACAGGTGCTGCATGTCAAAGACCCCGCAAACCCCGTCGGGGTGGCAATCATGTGGACCGAGCGGCAGGTGGTGGCAGACATGCTCAAAGACGAGAACTACTGTGCGATTGGTAACCTCTATTCATCCGCCGGCATTTCCGCCATGATCCGCAATGTCTATGCCAATCCGCATGTGCGGAAAATTGTGTTGTGGGGAGCGGACCTTTCCCGCAGCGGCCAAGCATTGATGGCCCTTATGATAAACGGTGTAGATGAGAACTTTTTTATTATCGGAGACGAAAAGGGAGGCCAGATCGAAAAAGAAATCGGAAAAGAAGCAATCGACCTGTTCCGTTCCTCCGTCGAAATTGTCAATCTTCGCGGTAAGTCCCCGGACGAACTGCGCAAAACTGTCGCGAAATTGGGCACTGAGAAACCGGTGCCCTTTACCGAACCCAAAAAGTTTCCTACCAGCAGGCCCAAGCCGTTTACCTATCCATCGGAGCAAATCGGATTCCGGATACACGGTCAGAATACCGCACAAACGTGGCTGAAGATTCTCCACAACATTATCCGGTATGGCCGCAATAAAACGACACGGTATACCCAGGAAAATGAACTGAAGGAGCTCCTTAATGTTATGGCAGTGGTCTATGACGAGGATCCGGAAAAACCGTACTTGCCGAAATTTTTTCCGTTTTCGGAAAAAGATTTAGCGACCTATTATCCCCAGGTATTATCTGCCAAACAGATTCCCGGTATTGCCTATACCTACGGGCAGCGCCTGCGCGATCATGACGGCGTCGACCAGATCCAAAATATCATTGACCTTATAAAAACCCGCCCGTTTAGTAAAAAAATGGTCGCATTTACGGCAAAGATACAAGAGGACTGGTCCGTCGTAAATCGTGGGGACACGCCGTGTCTTACCCAGATCCTGTGCAGTATCCAGGACGGCAAACTGTTTATGACCACGCACTTTCGGAGTCAGGATATGGTGCACGGGTGGCCGCGCAATGTGTTTAGTTTGCGTAAACTGCAGAAGTTTATTTCCGACGAATCGGGGGTTCCCATGGGGACATTTGTCATGATTACCCATAGCGCGCACATATACAGCGACGATTACGAATTGGTGGAGAAAATTCTGAAAGAAAATTACGATAAAGAATTGGGATACACCAGCCGCCAGATGTTTGAGGATGATCCGCGGGGCAATATCGTTATCACGGTGGAGGAATCCGAAACGCAACCCGTCGGCAGGCCGACCAAGTACGCCAAAAAGCCGGGTGAGAAGGCCTGGGAGATCGTCGTTAAATTATACGCCCCCAACGGAGGATTATTGCTCAAGGAATGGCGGGCAGCTACTGCTATGGCGCTGTATATCGAAATGGTCAATATCGGCCAATACCTGGTAGTACCGAGTCATTTAATTTATATCGGTACCGAACTGCAGCGCGCGGAATTTTATATCAAGCTTGGCAAACCTGAGCAATACAATCAGGATCCGGCCGCCAACAAAGCGCTGTAATATTCCTTGATATTTCTTTGTACGGTACCTCATGCTGGATATATGTTAGACCAGATTTTTCAGTCTTGCCGCCGCCTCCGCTCTATAAGCGTATTACGCGTTCATATTCGCGGGCGATACGGCCGGCTATAGTTATCCAATCGAACTTCTTCATGGATTCACGGACTGTATTTTCCTGCGGCAGGTTAGTAAGTACTTCCATGATTTGACCTGCAAGGGCTATCGGATTATTCGCACTGACGATATGTCCGCGGGGCAGTTCTTTGAGTATCGGAGAAATCCCGGTGACGTCGGTGGCTATGACCTGCGTACCACAGGCAATGGCCTCAAGCGCCACCATGCCAAATGATTCATAATGGCTGGGCATGACGAGCACATCCGCCGCATTATAATAATAGGGAAGTTTCTCCTGAGGTTGGGCAGCGACGAACTTTACCGCGGCAGTAAGGTTGAGCGTTTTCCGTAATTGGTCGAGCTTTTTGAGTTCCCGCGACCACTGGTCCATGTGTTGCCCGATATCACCTCCCACAATCCAAAGACAGAGTGTATCTGATAGATCGGTTCGTCGCCTCAGGAGCATTTTGAGAGCCATAAGCAGAACGTCAAACCCTTTTACCGGATCGATGCGTCCGACGGCAAGCACGATGTGATGGGTGGGATTGGCACTAATCCGTTTTTTTGCTTCCGGCATCGGTATATTTCTAAAGAGTGCGGTATCCACGCCGGGGGGTATGGTGATAATCTTTTTGTCGTCGGCATCGTAGAGAGCAGCCAGATATTCTTTTCCCGTGTCACTGGAGGTGATGAGCCCGGACGCATATTTTGCGAGGTCGTGTTCTATGGGGATCCGCTGCAATGGATCGTCGGTATCTTTTGCGCGTGTCACTAATTGCTTCATGAGTCCTAATGTATGAAACGTCATAATCAGCGGGGTTTGCGTGTGGTTTGCTGCATTAAGCTGTTTGGCAACCAGACCGGAGAGGTAATAATGCCCGTGGATTACTTCATAGGATAGATGATTAACCCGCATGTAGTCTGCAATGTTTTGGGTAAATTCCGGTAATGCCGTGAGTATTTCTTTTTTAGGCAGTGGCGTGTGCGGGCCATTGGGGATGTGAATCACCTGGAAATGATCGTTGACGGTTACGATTCTCGGGTTCGTGTTATCCTGCACGCGGGTGTAGGCATCGACATCCCACCCCAGGCGGGAAAGTGATTTGGATAGCTCGAATACGTAAACATTGATGCCGCCGCGCTCCTTGCCCTCGCTTGAAGCCAGCGGACACTCATGGACACTGATCATTGCCACGCGCTTATTCATGGGAGTGAACATTATTGTACTCTATTCAATCGAAACAGCACTGACGTGTTTCTATCAGCAACCGCGTTCCCTAGCACGATGTGGCTCACTTTACCGTCACGCTTTTGGCTAGATTCCTGGGCATGTCAGGATCATACCCCCGGTCAATCGTCAGATAGTAGGCGAGAAGTTGTCCGACGATGATGTTCGGAATAATTGTCCCTATTCCGGCGTTGGAAACAGGCAGGAACTCGTCAAATACGTCATCCCTGGTATCGGAGACACCGATGATATAGCCTCCCCGTGCTTTCATTTCCATGGCATTTGCCATCGTGCTCTGGTAGTGCTCGTCATGCGGGGCAAATACCATACAGACGGTTCCTTTCGTAACAAGTGCTAATGTCCCGTGTTTGAGTTCTCCCGCAGGGATGCCTTCTGCGTGTATATAGGAGATTTCTTTTATTTTTAATGCACTTTCCAATGCTGCACAGTAGGATAGTCCGTGCCCGATGATATACATATGCTGCACAGACCTGAGTTTGTTTACCAGCTCTATGATGCGCTGTGTATATGCTTTTGTTGTGACCTCTTTTGCCGCTTTTGCCGCCTTGAGCAACGCATTTTGGCCTTCCTTTATGTTGTGTGCCATCGCGTATGCCATAAGCAAAAGGTGAGCCACTTTCGCGATGAACGCTTTGGTAGAAGCTACCGCTTTTTCCGGGCCGGCACCGATAGATAATTGCATATCCGACATTCTCCAGAGCGTTGATCCAACGACGTTGACGAGTGAGAATATTTTGATATCCTTCAGCTTTGCTTTCTTTACGATTTCCAAAACATCCATGGTTTCTCCGGATTGTGAGAGAGCCACCAGGACGCTTTTATCCGGAATCACGGCTACGCGGTGATCAAATTCACTTGCGACGCCGAAGTTTATAAGTTTTTTAGAAACCAGTGAAAAAAAGTATGATGCTATGCGCGCAGCATGCGCAGATGTCCCGGCACCAATCATGTAGACGCGTGGAGCACGGCTGAGTTCTTTGGCAATCAGGATGGTTTGCTCCGGCAGTTCTGATGCGATTTCAGAAAGAAGCCCCACTTGTTCATGGATTTCCTTGAGCATGAAATACGGATAGGTCCCTTTTTCCGCTTCTCTGGCAGTCCAGGTAAGCATTTGCTTCCTCGGCCTGATACGGACACCCGAGCGTGCATTAAATATATGGATACTGTCGCCGCGGACGATGGCCATTTCATCATCCTCCAGGAAATGGACCTGTTTGGTATGAGGCAGAAGAGCCGCCGGGTCGCTGGACAAAAAGTTTTCGTGATCCCCGAAGCCGACGACGAGCGGCGAACCGTTTCGTGCCGCAACCATCTCATGCGATGTCGTATTAATGAGGATGATGGCATTGAGCCCCTCAAGATCGTTAAATGTCTGCTGAACCGCTTTGGAAAACGCAGGTTCTGCGTCCTGCGGGGTCCTTGCTTTCTCTTTGAGGTACTCTTCTACCAGGTGCGCGATAACTTCCGTATCCGTTTGGGATACGAATGTATGCCCTTTCTTTATGAGTTGTGCTTTGAGTTTTTCATAATTTTCGACGATGCCGTTATGGATTACGGCAATAGTACCGGTGCAATCCAGATGCGGATGGGCGTTCTTGTCCGTGACGCCGCCGTGCGTAGCCCAGCGGGTATGTCCGAATGCAAGTGAACCTTGCGGCAGGTCGGAAACCGATGCGTTACCGATTTTACCTGCTGTCTTTTTGACGACAATAGTTTGCGTGCTGTTGTTTGATTTTGGAACTACCGCTACCCCCCAACTGTCATAGCCACGGTATTCGAGTGTTTTCAGTCCTTCCAAAACTATCGTTGGAGCCGTTTTCTGCTTGCCAATATATCCGAAAATGCCGCACATAGGTTCTCCTTTAGGAGCATGAGAAAAAATGCTCTAATAAATATTTGTACGTAAGGAAGAGATGCGGGCTCCGTTTCCTGGCGTTCTATGCCCCGATTTACATCGGGGTTTTTCGCAGGAATTGCGGTGGGGAGTGCCACCGAGGGGTTTCCGCAGATACTTTAGCAATCGCCCGATTTGGTGCCAATCATTAAGTCCGATTGTCCCGATCCTATCGGGACCCCCTTCCTCGTATTCCCGACGTAGTCGGGACCACACGCTTATGTATTGCTCCGCCTTCCGGCGGATTTCCGCTCTCTGTCAGGTGTCCTCCTTTGTCTTTTTGTATCCTACCTTCGGGTTTATATATTGTCAAGAAAGTACGTGTGTGATAGAACCACAAGTGTTTATGAAAGAGCAGCATAAATACATTGCCGTTATGGGGACATTAGGCAGCGGCAAAACGACCGCGGCGCACCTGTTAGCACATGAGTTGCAATTTACCCTGATTGAAGAAAACGTCAAAGAGAACGCTTTTTTACCCCGGTTTTATAAGGATATGAGTAGATGGGCATTTCACTCACAGGAATTTTTTCTTATGGAAAAAATACGGCAGATGACCGAGGCAAAGGAATTGCTTGAACACACATCAGTCATACAGGATACGCCCATTACGCAGGATGTCTATTCGTACGCGAAAGCGCAGCACGAGTTAGGCAACATGGATGACGCGGAGTGGGCGTTATACCAGAAAATATATCATGAATTCACGCCGCATTTTCCCAATCCCGATCTCATTGTGTTTTTGGATACGTCCATTCCGAAAATACAACAACGCATAGCTTTGCGCGGGAGAGAATATGAACAGACAATCCCGACGGATTACCTTGTATTATTAGATAAGCTAAATCGCAAATGGCTCGAACAAAATACAACCATTCCCGTCGTCGTTGTGCACACCGATACACTTGATATATCCCGAAACAAAGATGCGCAGACGCAATTTGTGTCACTTGTTCGCAATGCACTGCAAACGCAAAGGTAGTGTAGACTAGTTGGATATGAAAACGATTCCGGGCATCCGTGTATTGATATGGGATTTTGATGGGACGTTGTACCGGCAGCAGTCGGGTTTACTGGACAATATCAGATGGACGGAGATTAAGGTTATTCAACATCACACCGGATGGACTGAGGAAAAAGCCAAAGAAGAATTTTATAAACTCTACAATGTCGAGACTCCGAGCGGCACGAAAGCCACAGCCATACTCTCGAACATATCCAATAAGCAGGCTTCTATAGAAACGTCACATCTTACCGATTATCCGAAATATCTTACAAAAGACCGCCGCCTTATAGACATATTTGCCCGCCTTACCGATTATAAGCACTATATGCTGGTAAACGGATCTCAGGAATCCGTGTCGCGCGGATCGGCGTTATTAGGCATTGATCTGTCGGTGTTTACCGAAATTGTCACGAGTGAGTTAGTCGGGGAAACAAAACCGGGTAAAAAAGGATTTACCTATATTATGCAACAAACCGGCTTGCCGGCGGCGGCTCACCTGATGATCGGAGATCGGGAAGCCGTGGATTTGACCCCCGCAAAAGCACTGGGAATGCATACGTGCCTTGTATGGAGTAACGCAAAAAGTGATGTGGCCGATGTTACTCTACCCACCGTGTATGGGGTGCCGGATGTGCTAGGATAAAAATATGCGCATATTCTTTACCGCGGCGACCACCAATAACGGCGATTATCTTTCTCAGGAAAAGGCAATCATAGCCGAGCTCAAACGATTGGGTCACAGTTTCACCTCCGGGGAACAAATCCTGGACCACAAAGAACTGGAAAAAGATGCAGTAAGCTCTGCGGAAGAAATTTTTTACCGGGAAAAACTTGCGATCGAGCAAGCCGACTGCGTGGTCGCTGAAGTGACGAAGCCTTCAAGCGGCGTCGGCGGCGAATTGGTGTATGCGTTGACGCATCACAAACCGGTGTTGGCGCTGTTTTATAAGGATGCGCCGAATGAATTGTCTGCCATGATTACCGGAAATCCTTCGGATCATTTGTTTTTGGAACACTATGACGAGGATAGTCTGCCGATACTGCTCACACATTTCTTAGAACAAGTGGATGTGGAAAAGAGCCGGCGCGGTAAACTTATTGTCATAGATGGCGGTGACGGGAGCGGAAAGACGACACAGGCGACACTTCTCATGGCGTATCTTAAGGAGCACGGCGTCGCCGTAAAAGGGTTTGATTTTCCTCGGTACTACAGTTCATTCCATGGTAAGATGGCGGGTCGTTTCCTGGCCGGTGAGTTTGGCAGCGATGTTTCTCCGTACCTGGCGTCTCTGGCGTATGCGTTGGACCGGGCATCGGCAAAAGAGGAAATGGATGTTTGGTTATCGCACGGTGGGGTGATTGTGAGTAACCGGTATGCGACAAGTAATATGGCTCACCAGGGAGCGCGATTGCCGGAGGACAAACGGACCGAATTTTTGGAATGGATTGATGAGTTGGAGTATAAAGTCCATAAAATTCCCCGTGAAGATATCGTGATCTATCTCCATGTGCCGGCGGCTGTAGGGATGGAGCTCACCAAAAAGAAAGGCGACCGGGCGTACTTGGGTACGCGGAAAGATATTTTGGAAGCAGACGAGAAACATAGACAGGCGTCAGAGGATATGTATCTTACGCTCGCAAAGCAACGCAATAACTGGGTGGCTTTGGAGTGTGTAGAAAACGGCGCGATCCTTTCTAAGGAAGCAATTCATAAAAAAGTTCTCGATGTACTTCGTGATCGGTCGCTTATTTCCTCATGACAACTCTCTATCTTATCCGCCACGGA
>JBBTWM010000059.1:0-4774 GCA_038062795.1 Patescibacteria group bacterium
ACTGATGATTGACGCACTTCTCAATTCCACCCGTGACCGCATGAAAAAAGCGATTGAGGTGACGCGGACAGATATTTCCTCCATCCGTTCGGGCAGAGCTACTCCGGCACTTATCGAACATATTGTGGTAGCAGTCTATGGCGGGAGCCAGCACCTCAAAGTTATGGAACTTGCGACGATTACGACGGTCGACAGCAAAACGTTGGTCATCGCGCCCTATGATCCGTCTATCATTGCAGAGATAGAGCGGGGAATCGCCGGAGCTAATGTGGGGCTTAATCCGATTGTTGACGGGGAAATTTTACGCATCAGCATTCCGCCGCTGTCCGAAGAACGCCGGCAGGAATATATCAAGCTGGCAAAAGTGAAATTGGAGGCAGGCAAGGTAATGGTGCGTCAAGTCCGCCACGATGCGATGAAAGAGCTTGCTGCATCGATGTCCAGTAAAGATATCGGCGAGGATGAACTCAAAGCGGGAGAAAAAAAAGTACAGGAACTCACGGATGAAATGATCGCAGAAGTAGAAACGATGGGCGAAAAGAAAGAGGCAGAGCTTTTACAAGTATAACACTCATGATCCTCACTGCCGTCACATTTCTTGTTATTTTAACGATCTTAGTTCTTATTCATGAACTGGGACATTTTCTCGTCGCGCGATGGATTGGCGTGCATGTCGAGGAGTTCGGTCTCGGTTTGCCCCCCCGGATTTGGGGAAAGAAAATTGGCTCCACAGAATATACCCTGAACTGGCTTCCTATCGGTGGATTTGTCCGCCTCGCCGGAGAGGATGCAGAGGCCGATCAGCGGCCACACGTGAAAGGCTCGAAGCTCAAAGAGTATTTCTGGGCCAGAAGCAAAAAAGAACGGTCAGCAATCCTTATTGCCGGCGTTGCCATGAATTTTGCCCTTGCCGTTTTTATAACGGCAGGGCTGCTTATTTCCGGAGTGAAGGAGCCTTCTGATAGCGTCCATATTGACCGTGTTGTCGCAGGCTCACCCGCCGAGAAGGCGGGATTTCGGGCAAATGATATCGTCCGGTCCGTCGCGCTTTTTCCGCAAACCCCGATAAATATCATTGAGCCAAGCGATTTGATCGGATTTGTGGGTGCACATAAAGGAACGGAAATAGTCGTTATCGTTGAACGGAATGGTAAAGCGATGTCACTTCGGGCAACCCCGCGTGTAGACGTTCCTCCGGGCGAAGGGCCGTTGGGAGTTGCCGTGTCTGATTTGGAATTCCGGAGATACTCGTTATCGGAAGCTCCCGGCAAAGCGTTATCCATAAATATTATCCGGGCCCGCGATATGCTTGTTTCTTTGGGTACGACCGTGTGGAGGCTCGTTACCCTCCGTCCGCCCCAGGCGGATGTAGCCGGACCTATCGGTATAGCGCAGGTGACCGGTCAGGCGGTGAAATTCGGCATGCAAGCGGTATTGGAATTTGCCAGCATTCTATCGCTCAACCTGGCTGTCCTCAATATCCTTCCGATTCCGGCGTTGGACGGAGGCAGGCTGGCATTTGTTTTCCTGGAAAAGGTGTTAGGGAAAAAGGTACGTCCGGCGTTTGAAAAGTCGACGCATCAAATCGGAATGATCATATTATTAGGGCTTATTCTTCTCGTTTCCATCAACGACATTCTTCGTCTTGTGCGGGGCGCGTAACGCATCCGATACACATCGTTGACAGACCTATTCTTTTTCCCGTACTGTAATAGTAATGCAGAAAATTGTTGATTTCCTGACGTGGGGATTTATCATGATGTTTGCTGCCCCCACGGTGCTGATCATGGCTTCCTGGAACAGTTTGCCCGGAGAGCCGATGTTCGGCGTGAAGCGCGCATTTGAACAGGGATTGGTGTTTTTTGTAAAACCGTCATATGCGGCTGAGGCAAGCCTGAATATGCAGTATACAAAACGCCGCATGGAAGAGGCGAATGTGCTTCTTGCAAAAAACCAATCCGCAGAAGGTCTTTCCTATCTTTCGCAACAGATCAAAACGACAAGAACCATGATTCAACGGGCGCCCACCCAGGAAAAAAAACGTGAGGCGGCAAAACAATATATTACTACCCTTCAGGGAGTATCCAAGGAACTCAAGAAGCAGCAGAAAAAAACACGCAGTGTCGCTTTGAATTCTCCGGCAAAATCGTCAAAAACTACCGGTACGAGTCAGGAACAACTACAGGCCCGGCTACTGGAGCAGTTATTAGAGGTACAACAGATGCAGGCCCAGCTGCAATCGCAAATGCAACAACCGCAAACGCAACAGTTGCTTGCGCTCCTCGCGCAGCAGTCCCAACAACTCAAAAAATTACAACAACAGCTCAATCAGCCACAACAGCAGATGCAGGTAGCACAGGCGCTTGAAACACAGATTGCGGAAAGTGAGGCAATCCAAGATCAGGTTGACGTGGTCGCGCCGTCGTCGGACGATGCTGTAGATACTATTCAAGAAGAAATTGAGATTACGATAGATGATTTAGAAGACCTGTCTGATCAGGCAGACACTATTCCCGACGAAATTGAGCCTACAATAACAAGTGTTCCGACCGAGGTTCCGACAAGTACTCCGACTGAGGAACCGACCAATACGCCGACGCCCGGTAACAACAATAACAATAATAACAATAATAACGATAATAATCCGGATAAGGATAATAATGGGAACGACAATTAGGGCTATTATTGTCCGGATTGACGCAAGAAAGCCGGGCATGGTAGTATTACCTACGTGTCATAAACGCGTTACGTTCCGAGATCCGACCGGAACAAAGCCCTTCAGAAAATCTCAGGGCACGCGGCTCCGCTAAGAACGGAGACGGGAAAGCCCGTGATAGCTATAATGAGATCCGCAATCCGCCAGCTGGCGGAGGCGGGAAGTAAGGTGGTACCGTCCCGATACTATCGGGGCCCTTATAAAATAAGTGGTACCTTTTTTTGTGGGTAAAGGAGATAATTATGGCAACATACGATAATTTTGCTGCATTAGATATCCGAGTTGGCGTTATTATAGCGGTCGATGATTTTCCTGAGGCGAGAAAGCCAGCGTATAAACTTACGATTGATTTCGGAAATGAGATCGGTCAAAAACGGTCGAGCGTGCAGGTAGTGACCTATTACAAAAAAGACGAACTGGTCGGGAAAAAGGTGCTCGGAGTGGTAAATTTCCCGCCACGGCAGATCGGACCATTTTTGTCCGAAGTGCTGACGCTTGGCGTTCCGGACAGAGATCATGAGTGTGTCTTGATTGTTCCGGACAAAGATGATGCAATAGTCGGAGGGAAGCTTTATTAATATCCTATGAATAAACAATTTGAAAAGAAAGAATTGAAGAAAAAAAGCGAGAATTTATCCGATTGGTATACGGATGTTATTTTGAAGGCGACGATTGCCGATTACGCACCGGTAAAAGGCTGCATGGTGATCCGACCCTACGGATATGCCCTGTGGGAATCTGTTCAGGAGGCCTTAAACCGCATGATGCGTACGGCGGGTATAGAAAACGCATATTTTCCGTTGTTTATCCCGATGTCGCTCCTCGAGAAAGAAAAGGAGCACGTCGCCGGATTTTCTCCGGAACTTGCGGTGGTTACTATTGGCGGCGGCGAGAAGCTGAAGGATCCCTTAGTGGTGCGTCCTACCAGCGAGACGGTCATGTATGACATGTACGCCAAATGGGTCCACAGTTGGCGCGACCTGCCGGTTCTTATCAACCAGTGGAACAATGTCGTGCGGTGGGAAAAACGGACGTACCTTTTTTTACGTACGACGGAATTTTTGTGGCAAGAGGGGCATACCGCGCATGAAACGGAAAAGGAAGCGATGGAGATGGTAATGCAAGCACTGGACTGGTACCGACAAGTGTATGAGGACTATTTCGCCATGCCCGTCGTGATGGGACGTAAAAGCGAGTCCGAAAAATTTGCTGGTGCCAAAACGACATTTAGTGTTGAAGCACTCATGCCGGATGGCAAAGCGCTGCAAGGGGGAACGAGCCATAACCTGGGACAGAATTTTTCCAAATCATTTGAAATTTCATTCCAGTCGAGGGAGGGAACATCGGAATTTGTCTGGCAGACGTCATTCGGATTTTCTACCCGAAGTCTCGGCGGATTGTTTTTGACGCACGGGGACGATAGCGGTCTTGTGCTGCCCCCGAAGATTGCATCCATTCAGGCAGTCATCATTCCGATTTTCAAGAATGAGCAGGATAATGAACAGTTGATAGCATATTGCGGTGAGGTACGCGACGCGCTGGTGGGTCAGGGGATCCGTACCCGGTTAGATGACCGGGACAGCCAGTCCGTCGGCCGGAAATTTAACGAATGGGAAGTGAAAGGCGTGCCCGTCCGGCTGGAAATAGGACGTAAGGAAATGGAAGACCGAAGTGTCACCATGGCACGGCGTGACACCGGGGAAAAAATCGTGGTAGAGCGGAAAGAAATGTTACCCAGGATTGAAAAAGTGCTGGAGGATATCCAAACGTCGCTTTTTGCCAAAGCGCGAAAGCATTTGATTGACAACACACGCGATGCCACGTCGTTTGGCGAATTTGAGGAGATCATGAAAACGACCCGCGGGTTCATCCGTGCGTTTTGGTGCGAAGAGGACTCATGCGAAGCGGCTATTAAAGAAGCGACCAAAGCCGCGACGCGTTGCCTGCCGCTTGATGCAGAGAACGAAACTGGTGCGTGCGTTCACTGCGGCAAATCGGCGACTCACCGCTGGTTATTCGGTCAGTCATATTAACCATGAACATTTTTCGATACATCAG
>JBBTWM010000060.1:0-1950 GCA_038062795.1 Patescibacteria group bacterium
GAACCCGCTACCTTCTCCTTGGCAAGGAGACATTCTACCGGTGAACTACCGCCGCATTTCAGCGCTTTTCCTTCAAAGTGTTGCAACGGGTTCAGATCAAGAGCCACAACGCCGTCGCAACGGGATTATACCCTGTTTTTCACCAAATAACTCTTATCAACGAACACCTCTGGGTGCTGAGGGCGTGAGTCGAACACGCATAGCCTGTTTTTCAGACAGGTGCCTTGACCACCTTGGCTACCTCAGCATTTTATTCGTAGTGCCCGCTGAGAGATTTGGACTCCCGACCACTCCCATGTAAAGGGAATGCTCTACCACTGAGCTAAGCGGGCAAATCTTTCAAATGAACGATGTGCTCCCCGCCCGCCACGCATGGCGAGGCCTTGCGGGCAGGTAGCCGTTGAGCTAATCGTCCTACCGAATATCCATTTTAGCAAATAAGCGTATGTTGCCACAATGGTTGTGCTATATTTGACAAACGCACAAAAATTTGTTGTTGTTATAGCAGTGAAAATATGAAAACAAAAAAAAGGACGAAGCGAACCAAAAAATCATTTACCATTGCCCTCCTGTATCATTATGTGCCAAAAGATATAACGGATGCATATTTTAGTTCGGAGCACGCGCTGGTCGATAATCAGACTGATGAGATCGTTAACTACATGCGGCTTTTGTTCCGAAAGCGGGGTTACAAAGTGCAGATTATCAAAGTAAAACCCGATGATCTGTCCGAACTCAAGCAGTTAAAGGCGGATTTTGTGTTTAACCTCGTCGATAGCAAAAAGATGGAGGTCGAAATTGCAAAGATACTCGGCCGTCTTCATATCCCGTATTCCGGTTCCTCATTTAAGGCCATACAAATATCCAATAACAAGTTAAAAACCAAACGCTTATTTGAAAAAAATGCGTTGCCAACCCCTAAATATACAATCATCCGTCTCCATGATCGTATTAGCAGAAGCTTATTACCCGGCAAATTCCCCATTATCGTAAAACCCGCCTTTGAACATTGCAGCATAGGGATTACCAATAAATCTATCGCAACGACGTATGAGCAATTTAAAAAAATAGTCCAAAAATTGCGCAAAAGCCATAATCAGGCGCTTCTTGCCGAAGAATTTATCGCAGGAAAAGAATTACAAGTCACCGTGCTGGAAACTCCGACAAAGACATACGCGCTTCCAATCGCAGAAATTGCCTTCAAAACCAAAGGCAAAAATAAATGGAATATTTACGGATTTGATGAAAAATGGACCAAAAATACGGCCGCCTACCAAAGTTGTCATTTTGTAGCTCCGCCCAAGCAATTGAGAAAGGATATCGACAACGGTATACGCAAGGATTCTATCCGGGCATTTTACGCGTTAGGCCTTCGTGACTATGCACGGTTTGACTTGCGGTTTAATACGAAAGACAACCTGTGGTATTTTTTGGAAGCGAATGCCAACGCTGGCTTTGATCCTGATCCTCGGGACGCCATGACGGCGAGCATCAAAGCCCACGGGATGACGCTTGACGATTTTGTGGTTCAGATTGTACGAAATTCTATCCGGTAAGCTATAATAAATGTACTATGAAGTGTTTACTTATCTACGGAACGCTCTCAGGGTCAACCATGACTGCAGCGGAATTGATCGGTAACACACTGCGTGCCGCAGGACACCAAGTTGATGTCCTAGGGGTGGAAAGCGCCACGAAAGAATCTATAAAAAATTATGAGGCTTTGATTATCGGTTCACCGAGTTGGGAAGACCAGGGGAAAGACGGTCAGCCGCTGCCGGAAATCACCGCATTATTGGCGGCATTAACTCCGCAGGATGTATCGGCCAAAAAAATTGTACTTTTCGGATTAGGAGATATGGCCTACCCGCATTTTTGCGGGGCAGTAGATGTTATGGAAGCCAAGCTGAAGGATCTAAGCTGTACCCCTGCTACGGAATCGCTTCGTGT
>JBBTWM010000061.1:0-16594 GCA_038062795.1 Patescibacteria group bacterium
GATTAGGCCTTATGTCCGGTCTTACCTCAGCCTGCTGTGCGCCTGTCCTTTTTGCTGCAGTTACCTTAACGTCGCTTTCGCCTTCGCTATTCCATGCGCTCATAGTCTCCTTAGCGTATGTTGTTGGTATCGTGATGCCTCTCTTCATCATGTCGATGTGCTATGAAAAAGCCACCGGCAAAGTTACGGGGACAAATAGACAAAAGATTTATACAGTGCTCAAAAATCTTGGAGCAGGTACCTTTTTCCTCACGGGTATTTTGATAGCGATCTTTAACTACATGGGAAAAATCCAAATGAATCAGATGGAGCCGTACAGTATCAAGATTCGGATGATCGTGTTTGAGATTGCCAAATACTTTCAAAATCCACTGGTTGACCTAGCGGTGTTCGGAATTGTTCTCTGTGCCTTTTATAAACTACTGCGCTACAAAGGAGGCCAAGATGAAAAATAAATTACTCCCAATACTCCTTGTTAGTGTCGTTGCAAATACTATTCTTGCCGCATTATTACTCGCTCCGAAGCTAGCTGTATGGAAAGCCAATGGCTTTAAACCAGTAAGTAAAACAAATACAACTCAAGTATCTTCAGCAAATAAGGACAACCTATTTGACGAAGTAAATCCGGTTGCAGGATTCAAAATCAATGCAAGTTATGGTCAACTGGGCCCCAAAATGACTGCTTTGGGAGTTATTGACCCTGATAAATTCAAAAGTACCTATGAAAAATCAAACCAACCTTTAACACCAGAACAGGAACAAATTCTACTTAAAGGCTCGGATGAAAAAATTACTATTACCCGTGAGAATTCCTATTTTCTTCTCAACTATTTCTGGGCGGTAGGCCTGGCAAATAAATCGAGAATTTTAGATGAAGGCGAAATGATCAAGTACGGAGGCAAAGATGGAGCTGGTAATTTCGCCTCAACTGGTGGCTGGTCACTGGCTAAAGGAAATGCGATGAATTACTACTCAAAGTCTTCTCTTATCCCTCTAACGAAAGAGCAGGAAACATTAGTTGAGCAGGTAGCGTCGAACATCTTTAGACCGTGCTGTAACAATTCAACAGCATTTCCAGACTGCAATCACGGCATGGCGCTTTTGGGAGTACTACAGCTCATGGCAAGCAATGACGCGTCTGAAAAAGAGATGTACGAAGCCGGGAAATACTTCAACGCCTACTGGTTTCCAGGCAACTACTATGATCTTGCACTCTACTTCAAAAACAAAGATGGAAAATCATTTAAGGATATCGATGCCAAAACATTGCTTAGTAAAGATAACTCTTCTGCCTCAGGCTGGCAGGCTGCTAAACAATGGCTGGCCGATAAAGGCCTTATCCAGCTGCCTCCCAAACAGGGCGGCGGATGCGGAATATGACAAAGTTGCAAGTAATAGACAAGGAGGCGCAACTTCTTAAAGCCTTGATAAACGTAAAACTACTGAGTGGATGGTACGCCAAGTGGTGCGTCAGGCAAATGCTCCGTGGGACGCAACAGCATTTCATATCTTAATGATTTCTTCATGATTTTTTAATATAATAAGCGTCATGAGAGTCTTAATTGTTGAAGACGAACGACGTCTTTCCAACATTATCAAAAAAGGATTTGTCGAGGATGGCTTCGCCGTTGATCAAGCGTTTGATGGCGAAGAAGGTCAATATCTCGCCGAAAGCGAACAGTACGATCTCATAGTTCTCGATATCATGCTTCCTAAAGTAGACGGACTTCAGGTGTGTAAAGAAATCCGCAAGAAAAATATCAAAACGCCCGTACTCATGCTTACTGCCAAATCTACAACCGAAGATAAGGTGGCAGGACTGGACAGCGGAGCTGATGACTATATAATCAAACCATTTTCCTTCGTCGAATTCCGCTCCCGTGTTCATGCCCTTATCCGCCGTAGTCATCAGGAAACGTCTCCCATATTGTTTGTAGACGACCTTATTGTCGATCCGTTAAAACATATTGTCAAAAGAGCCGATAAAACTCTCAATCTCACTCCTAAAGAATTTGCAGTAATCGAACTTCTACTTCGCCATAAAGGTGAGGTTGTGAGCCGCACGATGATTATTGAACATGTGTGGGACTATAATTTTGATGGTATGAGCAACGTGGTCGATGTATTTGTCGGCACACTTCGCAAAAAAATTGATACCGCGGCTCGGGTAAAACTTATTCAAACCGTACACGGTGTGGGGTATAAGATTGGTTAATATGAATAGAAAATCGATACGCTTCCGTTTAACACTTTGGTATTCCATCGCTTTTTTTGTCAGTACGGCTATCGTTTTTGCCGTATTTTTCTACATCACCAAGCAGACACTCCTTAACCAAACAGACCGTTCGATCATTGCCCATGCAGAAACGCTAACTAAAATTGTGGGAAATGAACAGCCAAGCATGGCTCAAGGAGTATTTAACCAAGGAATTATTAGTCAGCAATTTATGGAAATGCCGGGAATGCTAGTCCTTATTACTGATAAATCCGGAAAAATTACGGGCAGTTCTCAAGTCGGAGCGGACGAAAATACTATACTTAAAGACCTTATTGAAAAGTCCAGTAATATCATAAAACCTACATTCGTAGAACGCCGTATTGGCACGACAACACTCCGAATCGGTGTATTTCCCATGATGCAAAATGGGCAGTCCAATGGACTCATTTTTATGGGTGATCCGGTTGACGCAATCTACGACTCCTTCAAAAGTCTGCTTTTGACACTTACAACTGTATACCTCTTGATTGCTATCCCAGCGATAATCGGGAGCTATTTACTGGCAAAAAGTGCTTTGCAGCCGATCCATAAAATATCAATAGATCTCAAATCAATTACCAGCCAAGATTTAAATCGACACGTCGCTGTTCCCAATACCGAAGATGAGGTGTCTGAACTTGCAGTAACTTTTAATGAATTACTCCAAAGACTCCATGAATCATTTAAGCGAGAACGCCAATTTATCGGTGACGTTGCCCATGAACTCAAAACACCCGTTGCCACGTTGAAAGGTGAAATTGAGTTGGCATTGTCAAAAAAACGCACGAATGAGGAATACAAAAAAGCTTTTGGAGAAACACTCATTGATGTCAATCGATTGACTACCACTATTAGAAATATTCTTGATTTAGCATGGATTGGTGCCGATAAGGCAATAAGTACGAATCAACAAACTGATCTTACGGCGGTTCTTACAGAACTCAATGACATTGCCGTCAAACTAGCAGCGCAAAAACATATCGCGGTCAAAAGTCATATTGCCGATGGCATTCAGGTTACCGGATCAGAAGACAAACTTTCCCGAGCAATTCTTAACATCCTCGACAACGCAGTGAAATACACGCCGACGAATGAGACAGTTTCCATCTTTCTCCGTACCAAAAACAGCGAGGCTGTGGTTGAGGTTATTGATTCAGGCAATGGCATTCTAGGAAAAGACCTGCCCCATATTTTTGACCGCTTTTATCGAGGGTCAAAAACTGCGAAAACACTCGGATCAGGGCTAGGACTTGCAATTGCCCAAGGAATCATAGAGTCCCATGGTGGCGCTATTTCAATAGCAAGCAAAGTCGGCAAGGGAACACACGTCACCATCTCTCTTCCTCTGAAAGACAAATCATAATCTTCATACTTTCTTAATCTAGTCTTTTCTATAATCATGATAAGGAGGTTAGATATGGATCACTCAAAAATGAATCATTTAACCAATGGGGGTATACAAAATAAGACGAATTGGTTGCTGATATGTGCCGGCGTGATTGCTGTCGTATTTATCGCCATAAAAGTTTTCGCTGTGTCGTTTAGTAATGTCTTATTTTTTGGTGCCATTCTTGCCTGCCCACTCATGCACATTTTGATGATGCGTAATGGTGGGCATAAACATTAAAGCAAGGTTGTATTTTTACAGATTAACTTCTACAATTCGTAGTAACACTATGAAAGTAAAAGCCTTAAGTGAACTTGAATTAGAAGTCATGAATGTGGTCTGGGATTTAAAGGCGTGTGCAGTGCGTGATGTTCTTGCCCAAATTTCAAAGGAAAAAGAACTCGCATACACAACGATTGCGACGATACTTCAAAGACTCTACGATAAAGGACTGGTTTCTCGCAATAACAAAGATTTTGCTGTTCACTACACACCAAAAATTTCTAAAGCTCAGTATAGTAAAGCAGTTGCCGGATCATTCTTCACGAAATTTTTTGATTCATTCGGGGACGCAGCTATTGCCTCATTTGCTGAATCCGTAGACGAATTACCGAAAGAGAAAAAAGAGTATTTCCTGAGACTCTTAGAAAAGAGCAATGAAGCCTAATACGTACGTATTAGGCTTTGGCAGTTTATTGGTATTCCTCACGGTTAGTCATTTTTTTGTCCTAGTTAAATATTTTCAACTTCTTATCCATCACACCATTTACTATTGCCAAGTAATGGCAAAGGTATTGTATATGCAGCTCCCTGGAGACTTGAGCCGGCTTTATATCGTAGTGTTGGCGCTTGCCACTGTATACACCCTCATCAAAATCGGTGTGGCAGTTTATAAGATGTATGCATTTAGAAAGGCTCTGGTAAAAACCAAATCTCAAAGTAGTAAAAATATTGATGAGGTATGTAATGCACTTGGTCTACATAACAAAGTTACTTTACTTGACCAAACTAAACCTCTGGCTTTTTGCCTTGGTGTTCTCAATCCAAAAATATATATTTCAACCGGACTTGTGGAAATGATGAACAGCGAAGAATTAAAAGTAATTATGAAGCATGAGAAATATCATTTAGATAATAGGGATTCGCTTGTCTTTATGGTTGCAACTATTATTGAATCACTGTTTCCATTTTTTCCGATAATATCGGATTTTGTCCGAGTATATAGAATGGACAGAGAGATCCAAGCTGATGCTATGGCCATCAGAAATACCGAAGACAAACATTCACTTACCGAAGTTTTAAAAAAACTTCTTCGGTATGAGCCAACAACACGTCCAGCGTTTGTTGCGAGTATCATTTCCGAGGATACACTCGAGGCACGTATTCACTCACTGCTTTTTCGTAAAACCGCTCATCGAAAGGTAGGTATACGCAACGTTATTTTCAGTCTTGTTTCGCTCATCATATTGATTGGACTTACGGTGAGTCCTGTTAATGCAATTGAACTTCATGATGAGGGACGTGATGTAGTACTACTCTGCGATGAAACGCTACTACAGCTTCAAAGTCGCGTACCCCGTCAAACTCCAGCGAACTTTAGTTTTCAAAATTGATATGGATGGATATAGTTGACAGGTAGACACTTCACCTACTACACTATGTAGTAGTATGACAGAAAATAAATTCACTCCAATTTTTACACCTGTGTTAGTAGTCATACTGATTGTCGGATCTTTTTTTCTTGGTTCTCTTACCACAAAAGTAAAAATGTTGGAAGAAGGTGGAGTAGCTGGAGTCCAAGCTCCCACGAATAATCAAGCTCCGGCAGCTGTAGCAGCTCAACCGCCAGCGTCAACAAAAGGTACAGCCTCAATTGATGACGATGCCGTTTTGGGAGATAAAAATGCACCAGTGACTATAGTTGAGTTTTCTGATTACGAATGCCCATTCTGTAAACGTCACTTCGACCAAACACATCAAGAGTTAGTCAAAAATTACATAGATACCGGTAAAGCAAAGCTCGTTTTTAGAGATTTTCCGCTCTCATTTCATGATCCAATGGCTAGTAAGGAAGCGGTTGCTGCCAACTGTGCCAAAGAACAGGGTGGTGACAAGAAATACTATGAATTCCACGATGAAATTTTCAAACGAACTACATCTAACGGAAACGGCCTGGATGACGCCAAGATTCAAGCTATCGCTTCAGACTTAAAATTAAATAGTAGTTCATTCACCACTTGCTTATCAAACAAAGCCATGATGGATGAGGTCAAAAAAGATATTGCAGATGGCTCAGCAGCCGGAGCATCTGGTACACCAACCTTCCTGATCGGTAAAACAACAAGCGATGGAAAGATTGAGGGTGATCTACTTATTGGAGCACAACCATTTGCGGCGTTCCAGGCGGTCATAGATCCTCTGCTATAAGCAAACTATGACCACTCTTATCGGCATATTCCGCCAACCTAAATATATCGTGGCGACAACACTTGTTGCACTGACACTTATTGCTTTTGCAGCATGGTTACCAAATCTACACCTTATTACCAAAGCAATGACATCGTCTACCATGACGTTGTGGCAAAAAACTAATTTAATTACGAGTTTACTGGGTTCTTTACAGACCAACTTTACCCCTCTATCACGAAGTCTCACGATCCTAAGTGCGACTCTTTCCGGTATTCAAGCAAGTTTACTTATTTATTACGTACGACGATCAATGCTGATTCAAAAAGAAGTGGGAGCCTCTGTAGCCGGTATAACAACGAGTCTGTTAGGAGTAGGGTGTGCATCATGCGGATCTGTGGTTCTTACCTCCCTCATTGGATTTGGTTCGGCGACAACGTTCTTGGGAATATTGCCGTTTAGAGGACAGGAATTTGGATTTTTAAGCATTGGAATATTACTCACGACAATTGGCTTTACACTTAAAAAAATTAAACAGCCATACACCTGTAACACCAGTACGAATCATTGAAATATATGGAACAGTATCCTACACTATGTAGTAGGTGTTAGATATATAGTTTATGGAAAAAATAAATAAAAAAATAATCATTGCTCTCATAGTCACAGTTTCTATTGTGTTATTTACCTTGCTACAAAAAGTTTTATTTAAATCAAAAAACGCCCCCGCAGAACTCTTGACTACCAACATAAACACAGCAGGTGAAAAAGCGATGGAAGCAATTTCCCCTGAAGGTGTAGCTCAAGCCACGCAAACATCTGGACTACAGGAGCTTGCCTATACGGTGGATAAGGGCACGAAAGTTTTTAATCTGACAGCGGCACCGGTGCGCTGGCCAATCTTAAAAGATACTACGGTAACCGCTTGGGCATACAATGGCATGGTTCCCGGACCTCTTCTTCGCGCAACAAACGGGGACAAAGTCCGGATTATCGTCAAAAATAATCTGCCGGAGCCGACAACAATTCATTGGCACGGCATTCAGGTTCCTAACAACATGGATGGCATTCCGGATGAAACACAAAAGCCTATCCTCCCCGGTGAAACTTTTACCTATGAATTTATCGCCAAACTGGCAGGAACGTATTGGTATCATTCACATTTTGACTCTGACAAACAAATCTCAGTCGGATTATCAGGCGCATTTATCATTGATCCGGTTGGAGGCATTGCTTCAAAACCAGATATCGATAAAGTTTTTATGTTAAATGAATGGAGGGTCATTGACGGCCAAACCTATGCAGCAATGCCTGCAACGGGAATGGATGCCAACTTTTTTACCATTAATGGGAAAGCCTATCCTGAAACCGAAAAGGTTGAGGCAAAAGTGGGTCAAAAGATACGACTCCGCTTTGTTGGTTCTGGACAGGTTATTCATCCAATGCACCTTCATGGATTTCCGTTCAAAATCGTAGCAACTGATGGAAACGATGTTCCGGAAAGTGCTCAGTGGACGAAAGATGTGGTATCTGTAGCACCTGGCGAGCGATACGACATCGAATTTACGCCGGACAGACCTGGTAAATGGATGTTACATTGTCATATTCCGCACCATACAACGAACGATCATCAGGAACCCGGCGGACTCATGATGATGGTCGATGTGACATATTAATAATTATTAAGAAGGTGAATATATGAACAATAAAACGTTAGTGATAATTTTGGCAGTTATGGTAATTGCTGTTGCCTATTTAGGCTGGAAATCTAGTTCTGTCTCCGATTCCGGTACTGCAACAGGTACAAACGGGGCAATTTCACTTTCAACTGATCCAAACCCATTACGACCCGGCAAAGCAACTTTTATGATTGATGTGAAGGACAAAAGCGGAAAACCAGTTGATAATGCAACTGTCTCTTTTGATTTCAATATGACTGCAATGAACATGGGGACACAGCGGGGTGATGCTACTTCGCAAGGAAACGGACGGTATTCTGCTGTCGCAAATATGTCTATGCGTGGACCATGGCTTGTTAAAACTAAAGTTAAAATGCCTGATGGTAGTATAGAAAATAAAGACTTTACCGTAAACGTTCCTTAATCTTAACCTCACGATTTCTTCATATATGTTTTATTAGACTACGGCTATATGTATGACTATGGGAATTGGCTACTCGTTTTTCTTAATATCGGTATATTTCTTTATTTCTTAAAAAGTTCGTTTAAACCACGCACAAAAACAGATTGGCGAACATATCATTCCTTCGGAGCATTTATCGTTGCCTTATTTGCAGAAATGTACGGTTTCCCGCTCACAATTTATTTATTAACATCATTTTTTGGCAAAAAACTCGGATTAGACTTCACACATGACAACGGGCATATACTCAATACCCTTTTGGGAATTAAAGGTGACCCACACTTTAGTATTCTTCATATCATCAGTTATGCCCTTATTATTGGCGGATTCTCACTCCTGGCTAATGCGTGGGAAATACTCTACAAGGCCCAAAAAAGACAAAGAATAGCCACGTCCGGTATTTACACATATATTCGCCATCCCCAGTATTTAGCATTCATCCTTATAATCCTTGGATTTCTGGTGCAGTGGCCGACTCTTATCACGCTACTCATGGCGCCGGTTCTTATCTGGAGGTATTTCCGTCTTGCAAAACTTGAAGAGCTGGAGATGCATAAGCAATTTGGCATTTCCTATACACGATACCGAAAGCATACACCGGCATTTATTCCATCGATTAAGCAGGTATGGCAAAAATTTTGAACATAAAATCAGAGGACATTTTTAGTTTGTCAACAGTATTAAAGTGGCGCATAATGAAATGAATATGACCATGTATACCTGCCCAATGCATTCAGACGTTCAGAGGGATAAGCCGGGAACGTGTCCAAAATGCGACATGACGCTTGTACCTGTTGAAATGAGCCACAAAGAGATGTCTTTTTGGGAAAAACTCAAAATGAGCATGACGATGACCATGGGTATGGATCATACGGGTTTAGCTGGACGAGAGATGGCGAAACTGATGGAAGAGGATATCAGGAACAAATTCTTCTTTGCACTACTTCTTACAATCCCAATCCTTGCTTACTCAATGGGGCGAACGATGTTTGGTTGGAATTTACCGTCACCACTGCCGATTCCATGGTTACTTTTCATTCTCACCACACCGGTATTCTTTTATAGCGGTTGGTTATTCCTATATTCATCCTTTTTTGAGCTTAAGACGCTGCGCCTCGGTATGTCGGTTCTTATCGCGGTCGGAATTTCTGCCGCCTATGGATTTAGCGTTGTATTAACCTTACTTGGTAGTAGTGACTCGTATTATGAAGCCGCCGCCATGCTGATTACGTTCGTTCTCTTTGGTCACTGGATGGAAATGAAGTCACGTCGCGGCACAACCGATGCGCTACAAGCTCTATTTAACTTAGTTCCCCCGCAAGCCAGACTATGGAAAAACGGGGTGGAATTAACGGTTCCAACATCTAGTATTGTGCTCGGTGACATATTGATCCTTAAGCCGGGAGACAAAGTTCCTGTTGATGGTGAGATTATCGAGGGAGAGACTGCAATCGACGAATCGCTCGTCACAGGCGAATCACTGCCTGTCTCTAAATCAGTTGGAGATTCAGTCATTGGCGGGTCAATTAATACTTCTGGGTCAGTAAAGTTCAAGGCCACAAAGGTTGGAGAAGATACGGCGCTCGCCCAAATTGTGAAGATGGTAGAAACCGCGCAAAACTCCAAAGCCCCCGGACAGAAAATTGCTGATCAATTTGCAAAGTATTTAGTAATTATTGCTGTTGGCGGTGGACTTTTGACATTTATCGTCTGGTTTTTTGTGCTTGGGCAACCTCTCCTTTTAGCACTCACGTTTGCTATTTCTACTGTCGTTATCGCATGTCCTGATGCCCTTGGACTTGCTACACCTACTGCGGTAGCTGTAGGCACTGGACTTGGCGCTAAACATAATATTCTCATCAAAGATGCGCCGACTCTTGAAGAGGTATCAAAAATTCAATCAGTAGTTCTGGATAAAACCGGCACACTCACGGAAGGCAAACCTCGCATAACCGACGTTATAGCAGCCAAAGGATTTACCGAAGATCAGATTATAGAATTCGATAGTGCCGCTGAATCCAAATCTTCCCATCCCTTAAGTATGGCAGTACTCGAGGAAGCAAAACGCAGAAAATTTACTATACCTACACAAGTTGAAAAATTTAACAACCTTGCCGGTCATGGCGTGGAGGCTGTAGTAAATGGTAAACATGTTCTAGTTGGTACAACAAGGCTTATGACTGACTGGAAAGTTGACATGACAGCCTTACAAGGTGATATAGGCCGCCTGCTCTCAGAGGGGAAAACAATTATGATTTTGGCAGTCAATAAAAAAATAGCAGGTGTGGCCGCAGCCTCTGATCCAATTAAAGAGAATGCTAAAGTAGCTATTGCTCGTATGAAAGAAATGGGACTAGAGGTCGCCATGATTACCGGAGACAATAAAAAAACTGCTGAGGCAATTGGCAAAGAACTGGGTATTGATAGGATTTTCGCTGAAGTATTACCGGAAGACAAAGCCTCGTATGTAAAGAAACTCCAATTAGAAGGTAAGTTTACCGCCATGGTTGGCGACGGAGTGAATGATGCCCCAGCCCTTGCTCAAGCTGATATCGGTATTGCGATTGGTGCCGGAACCGATGTTGCCATAGAAACCGCCAAGGTAGTACTGATGAAATCGGATCCGGCAGATATTTTACGGGCCATCCGTCTTTCCAAGGCCACAGTGAGAAAAATGAAGGAAAACCTGGTTTGGGCAAGTATTTATAATATCTTGGCAATCCCAATTGCCGCTGGCGTACTCTACCCACGCTTTGGTATCACATTGCGTCCGGAATTTTCCGCGCTTCTTATGAGTGTTTCATCAATTATTGTTGCAACAAATGCAGTCCTCCTAAAACGAGCCGAAAAAGACCTCGTGGCTATCTAGTCGTCTTATAATTACCTCAGTCATCTTCATAAAATCTTAATACCGGCTCTTGTATGCTCTAACAATGAGCAAACAAAAAATTCATATCAAAGGCATGCACTGCCGATCGTGCGAGATATTAATTGAAGATGAACTTAAAAAAGTTCGCGGTGTTCAGTCTGTTTATGTGAACCATAAAACAGGTATTGCTGATGTAAATTGTGAATGTGAATTAGATAACAATGAAGTACAAACCGCAATCGAAAAAGCAGGGTATACTATTGGAGAGGACGGGAAAATTCATTTCTTCTCCCGCAACCACAGGGACTGGATTGATATAGGAATTGCCTTCTTTATAACAACGGCCTTATTTCTTGTTGCTAAGACTCTCGGAATTTTTGACCTAGGCAAATCTATCTCCGGAAGCTATTCTAGTTTACCCGTTGTCCTGCTTGTCGGACTGACCGCAGGGGTCTCAACCTGTATGGCGCTTGTCGGAGGGCTGGTACTTGGCTCCTCAGCTAGATTTTCTGCACAGTTTCCTAACGCAACAGGAATGGAAAAGTTCAAACCTCACCTCTACTTTAATCTCGGGCGGATCATTTCTTATTTCGTCCTCGGTGGAGTTATCGGTCTCGCAGGATCTCTGTTCCAACTTTCTACTTCAGTTCTTGGAATGCTTACTGTTGCTGTCGGACTGGTTATGCTTCTCTTGGGAGGACAACTCATTGAGATATTCCCAATCTTAAAGAAAGTATCATTTACCCTACCTAAAGGTATATCTCGGGCTCTTGGTATACAGGAAAAAACACAAGCAGAATACAGCAATAAGAATTCGGCTGTCATGGGAGCTATGACATTTTTCTTTCCCTGCGGGTTTACGCAAGCCATGCAGCTCTATGCCATGAGCACAGGTAGTCCTATGCAGGGAGCCTTAACCATGGGCGTGTTTGCAATTGGAACTGCACCGGGACTGCTTGGAGTCGGAGGACTTACCGCTGCTGTGAAAGGAACGGGTGCGCGCCTATTCTTTAAGACTGCTGGAGTGGTGGTTATTCTCTTAGCATTCTTTAATCTTTCAAACGGCCTTAACCTCTTGGGTGTTCCTCAAGTGCTTGGTGCTATGACTGCCTCAGCAAAAACCACCTCTCAAGATCCCAATGTGAAGATAGAAAACGGTGTTCAAGTTGTCCGTATGACCCAGGTTAGCTCCGGCTATTTACCGAACAAATTCACAATCAAAAAAGGTATTCCAGTGCGCTGGATCGTCACCTCTAAAGACGTATATTCCTGTGCCAGTAGCATAGTGTCTCAGCAGCTTGGTATTAGAAAAGGTTTGGAGCTTGGGGAAAACATATTCGAGTTTACACCGAAAGAAACCGGCACAATTCGTTTTTCGTGCATTATGGGAATGTATACGGGATCGTTTAACGTAGTTGATGAATCAAGCACTACCAGCTTTACTCCGCTACAAGAAAAAGCTCCTATAGCGCAAAATCAGGCTACTTCAGGTGCTGGAGCATCCTGCAGTGCCAATGGAGGTGGCTGTGGTTGCGGTGGTGGAGCGAAAAAACAGGTAACAGCAACAGCTGGAGAAACGACAAAACAAGGAGAAGTCCAATTGCTTAAAGCAACCTATACGTCACTTGGTGATATTAAACCAAATAATTTTACAGTGAACGCAAATCAACCAGTCCGTTTTGAAATAGATGCGAAAGAAGACGGACAAGGATGCATGGGAAGCGTAACAATCCCAACACTCACCAAAAAAGTAGAAGTATTTACTAAAGGTGAAAAAACAGTCTTTGAATTTACCCCGACATCAAAAGGCTCGTTTCCAATTACTTGCGCGATGGGTGTACCGAGGGGACAAATACAAGTTATTTAATGGAGGAATTATGAATACACAAACCATTACATTATCAGGCCTTACCTGCCCAGCCTGTAAAAAAATTACAGAAAAAAGAATAGGAGGGCTGGATGGAGTTAGCAAAGTTGAAACTACAATTGAAACCGGACTGGTGGCAATTGAAGCCAGTAGAGAAATTTCTGCCCAAGAAATTAATAACGTATTGAAAGATACACCATATAAAACTATTTAACTAAAAATATATGAAAAGAACAATTAACTTAGATATCAAAGGAATGCACTGTCAATCATGCGAAATGCTGATTAAAGAAAAACTTATTTCCCTTCCGGGTATTAAAGACGTGACCGTTGACCACAAAGCTGGCAAAGCAACCATTATTACCAAAAACGGTCAGGTGACTGAACAAGCAATTATTGATGCAGTGAAAAGTGCAGGCTACCAAAGTCAAATTATAGGTAAGGGTGGTTCAACCAATGACCTTTCTCTCATGTCTAAAGAAGTTTTTGAACCAAAAGCTGCGCCGTTATTTATCTTGCCTCCAGAAATAGAAATTGACGGAAAAGTTGGTCAAGATGAAGATGGGCATTGGACAATCAAAGGAATACTTCGCTTTGGCACACAGAAAACCCAACAAAGCCAAGGGACTGATATCACTGCAAACTCGCAGGTTCTATCGGCTACTGCCGGTAAATCCGAACGAACCAGTCTTGTCATATCCGGAATGCACTGTTCATCCTGCGCGTCCATAATCGAGCTCCAACTAAAGAAAGTTCCGGGTGTTGCAGAAGCGAAGGTAAACTTTGCATCAGAAAAGGCCTCAGTCCTTTATGACACTGGTTCAACCAAGGTTGATGATCTTATTAAAGCCGTAGAAAAAGCCGGGTACAAAGGAATGCTTGCGAGTTCTGAAGATTCACAAGCCCAAACCAAACGTCAGCTGTCGGAAATAAAAGGTCAATGGAAAAAGTTTTTGTTTAGCCTTGTTCTATCTTCACCGATGATTTATTTCATGTTACTGGACTTTTTCAATTTTCTGCCGGGCGGAAAGTTGCTATTACCCTATATTGGAATAATCTCCTTTATTTTGGCGACTCCAGTGCAGTTTATTTTCGGCGCAAGCTTCTACAAGGGCATGATTTCAGCTCTCAAGATGCGTACGTTTAATATGGATAGTTTGATTGCAATAGGTACTTCTGTCGCATACTTTTATAGTGTTGCGAATTTTTTTACTTTTTACGGAACCAGCGGGTCGCTCATTGGGTTAAACGGTGCCAAAATACCCGAATTATATTTTGAAACCGCCGCGTTCCTTATTACCTTTGTCATCTTAGGTAAATACCTTGAAGCGAAAGCCAAAGGAAGAACCGGCGAAGCTATTAAAAAACTCATGGGTCTTCAGGCAAAAACTGCCAGAGTTATTAGAAATGGTGAAACTATTGATATCCCGACTGACCAAGTCGTTAAAAACGATATTATCGTTGTTCGTCCGGGAGAGAAAGTCCCAGTTGATGGGGTGATTGTTAAAGGATCTTCCTCAGTTGACGAGTCGATGATTACCGGTGAAAGCATGCCGTGTGAGAAACACGTCGATGATATGGTTATCGGCGGAACAATCAATAAAGTGGGTAGCTTCGAGTTTATGGCGACGCGTATAGGATCGGAAACAACTTTATCCCAGATCATTCGACTCGTCGAGGATGCGCAGGGGTCTAAAGCGCCTATTCAGGCAGTAGCAGATCGTATTTCTGCATACTTTGTACCGGGCGTTATCGCTATAGCTGCGCTCACATTTGTGGTCTGGTTCTTCCTTTTGGGAGCTCCATTATCATTTGCGCTTATGGCATTTACTGCCGTGATCGTTATTGCTTGCCCCTGTGCACTCGGTCTGGCTACCCCTACAGCCATTATGGTAGGTACTGGGGTTGGTGCTGAGCATGGCATCCTCATTAAAGGCGGAGAGCCGCTTGAAAGTGCCAGTAAGATCAATACAATTGTTTTTGATAAAACAGGCACGATCACTAAAGGTAAACCCGAAGTGACTAATGTAGAGGATTTAGGGGAACTTGACGAGGAAGAAGTGCTCATGATTTCTGCCAGTTTGGAAAAGCAATCTGAGCATCCACTTGCCGAAGCTATTTATTCCTATGCCCACGAAGAAGGCGTGGTACTCAAAGAAGTTGATAAGTTTTCGGCTATTCCCGGTCACGGAGTAAAAGGAACGATTGGAAAAGTTGAGTATTTCTTTGGCAACCGCAAGCTCATTACTGACACATTGGGCTTAGACATAGCCAAATTCGACCGCAAGCTCACTCGTTTGGAAGAACAAGGAAAGACTGCCATGATTCTGGCGACCAAAAAGGGTGTTCTCGGCTTCATTGGTGTTGCCGATACCGTCAAGGAAACGTCACGAGAAGCCGTTGAGATGCTTACCAAGATGGGTATTGAGGTTTGGATGATTACCGGTGACAACACCAGAACCGCCAAGGCCATAGCCTCTCAGGTGGGTATAATTAATGTCCTTGCAGAGGTTTTGCCTCAGGATAAAGCCAATGAAGTCAAGAAACTTCAGGATGCAGGAAAAAAGGTAGCAATGGTCGGAGATGGTATTAATGACGCACCTGCTCTTGCACAGGCTAATCTTGGGATCGCCATGGGCTCAGGAACTGATGTGGCTATGGAAGCAGGTGGAATCGTGATCATCAAAAATGATCTGCGTGATGTCGTGCATGCTTTGGAGTTATCCAAGACGACCGTGCAGAAAATCCAACAGAACATGTTTTTTGCGCTCTTTTATAACGTCATTGGCATTCCAATCGCCGCACGCGTATTCTCGTTTGTTGGCTTGGTGCTGAAGCCGGAACTAGCGGGTCTGGCCATGGCGCTTAGTTCAGTATCAGTGGTTGGTAACTCACTATTACTACGCAGATATACGCCAGGAAAGAAAAACTATCTTTCTATGTATGCGCCAGCAGTTATGATGGTGGCATTCACCTTCCTCTTTATTGAGTTTGCCAGGTTCAGTTCAACCATGGCAGCCAGCGAGAAAACAGATCAAAAAGCCAGAGAGGCAACTGAGAGAAATGTTTTGACCGCTAAAACGCCGAGCGGCGTCGAAAAAAAGTTTTTTGTTTTGGAGTCAGGTGTTCCCAAAGAGTTAACCAAGGATATTCCGGCTGACGGATTTGCGCCAGTCTATATCGACGGGAAGAAATATACCCCCGTTTATATCGGTTACGACGAGGCAAAAGTCATGATAGGCGAAAAGCTATTTACCAAAGCGGGTGATACAATCACCGGGTTTTTTGGCAACGATGTTATCGTCTCAGGGGTATTGCCTGACACGAATACCGCCTATGACACCTATCACTTCGTCAAACCCGGATTTGCGATCAAAAAGATGAATTGATTTGAAAGAAAACGAATTATTTGAAGAAAAGCTCAAACTTCAAGAGAAAGTAGCCAAAATGAAAAACAACGGTTCGAGTTGGCTCGAACTTCTTTTTAATGAATCGGCGGCTCTCGGCGAATTTGAATTATCCCTTTGCAGCGCTGTCTGCGGAGGCGCCCTACGTTCCTCAGGGTAAAGGCGCAGCCAGCGCTGCCCCTACCTCCAACTCGATTTCTTTTTTGGTGAACGTTTACGAAAAAATTCGAACCTTTTTTAAAAATCATTGACGTTAAGC
>JBBTWM010000062.1:0-9940 GCA_038062795.1 Patescibacteria group bacterium
CTTCTGCGGCACTATGTTTTTCCTTTCGGATGAAGACCCACCATGTCATAAACGCGACGTACCCGCCATACATGGTAAGCTGAGTTACGTCCATGGTTTGTGTAATGCCAAAGATTGCCTTTGTAATATCGCCCGCTACCGTTGCTTTCGCGGGGATAAATGCCAGAGTAATTTGGGCCAGTTCCGGTATCATGCCTGCCTCGGCAAATTCATGGATGCCCCGGGCAAAAAGACCGGCTGCAAAAAGAATAAGCAGTGCGCTCGTTATGCGGAATGCATAGCGGACCGGGAGCCTGAGGGTCGCCGCAAATAATCCCAGCGAAATGAGTAGTCCGCCGAATAGTCCCCCGGCAAACCCGGTAAATATCTCTCTAGGATTGGATGAGAAAAAGACGGTCGACAAAAACAGCACGATTTCAAATCCTTCTCTAAACACCGCGGTAAATGCGAGCCAAAACAGGCCTTTTTGTTCCTCCTGTTCCAGCGACGTGCGAATTTTTACTAACAGATGCGCTTTGTACTGGGCAAAATATTTGTGAAGAAAAAATACGGCCCAGGTGATAAATACTGCCGATGTAGCCATAAGTATTCCTTCGATAAACTCTTCTATTTTCCCCGAGTACACTTCCTGTATTTTGACGCCGAATACGCTTGCCGCTCCCAAGATCGCAATGCTGACCCCCGCAGCTGCGGATGTTGCAACCCAAACGGTACGGACACCTTTTTTCTGGTGCAGCTTCGTGAGGATTCCTAGTATGGTGGCAACGATAAGAGAAGCCTCAATGACTTCGCGCAAGGTAATAAGAAAAGATGCAAACATATCTATTCTCCCTTCAGGTATAAAAAAACGACCCCTTACTTTAAAGGCCGTTCATTTGTGCTCATTGAGGACGGGAGCGATCCTCAGTGCTATGTGCTCCCTTTACGAGAAAAACAGGTGCCTCATGTAAGATACAGTACCAAGTTTTTCGGTTATCGGCAAGAGGCGTGCTCTATGGATCATTATTGATTATTGCCATAGCATCATTGATAATCGAATCTAATGCAGAACACAGCGACATTTCAGGGGAATGCGGTAACCCCACTCACATCGGAAGGTTCGATTATTGTAGCACCCCCGTCGGGTCAGCCTGCCAAGGAAGAGCACAAAACCAAATCTCCGGTTCCCGTTGTGCTAGCCGTATTAGGCGCGTTTGTGTTGATCGGGGGGGTGTGTGCATATCTATTTTTTATTATGCCGCGTCAAAATACCGTGCGTTTGGTTGATCAGTTAAAGCCACACATTTCGACTTTGAAAACCGCCACATCTGAAGTCGTTGATAATCTCAACGTTATGTATTCATTAGCCACAGAGCAGGAAAAAGCACCAACGAAGCCGAATTTACAAACGACCGGTGTCCTGATCCATCCTGACGTGGCAAGTTTAACAAACAATGCGGGTATTTTAGGTGCGGCGATTTCAACCGGTCAAAAAGCGATTGTAGAAAACGGGATTCGCGAGATCGCAAAACTATTGCGCGCAGCGATGCGCAGCTTACTCCGCGCCCCGTCTGACATAGCGGGCGTATCGACACCTGCAGAAGATCCGTATTTGCAAACATATCGATCGCTCAAAACAGAAACGGTCAAAACAACTGAGTCGGTCAGCAAAGCTCAGGCGGCATTGGCACAACTGGTCAGTATCACTGAGTCACTGCCGAGGGTGCTGCCCGCTGACGTAAAAGGGAAAATCAGCAGCAATAGCACCCTAAAAATTTCTGCGAACGGGTATTTCTCAGAGGCGAACAAAATTGCACAATACTATCAAATACTCAGTGATACCGTTATTGAGATGAATACAAAAATAAGTTCGTTTAAAACCGCCATAGCATCCGCCGGAGCAGGATTCGGCACGGTGTTACAGAGTGACAACGCAGTAAGTGCGAAGACGACCCTTTCCCAAGTTCAGATATTTTTGGATCAGGGAAATAAAGATATGCAGGACATGATGGTACTTTCCCAAAAATTGAAGTCGATATCTCAAGAGTCCCTTCCCATGGCTTCCGGCGATTATCATGCCCATAATATACAAGTGCTGCAGGTTGCGACAACGTATTTTACGACGCAGTCCGGGATATTACAGGAACTGGTTACCGGGGCAAAAAGCATTGTCCAGAAAACAGAACAAAATAGTCTTACTCCCGCAGACATGACGCTGTTTCGTAATCAAATTACCATCGGAGTATCACAGTCTGCACTTTCTGACGCTAAGTTTGCATCCGATCTGCAATCCCTACAGGGAGAAGAGGGTACACTCACGATTTCGTTTTGGCAAAACAATACGCGTCTTGGGGACGGCGCTAAAGTTACCGATGCGGTGAGCGCATATCAAACGTCATTAGATAAACTTCGTCAGGATAACGTCATCAAAGGTTTGATCCAGTGAGGGGGCGAACCGAACGGATAGTAATAAAGGAGAGATTCGTTGTCCCCAAATTTTTTACACGGCCGCTACATTTCAAATTGACCCACTACCCCGTATGTCCCTGGTTTCGATTATCGGGTATACTTTAGGATAATGAACTGGATTCACTACGCATTGTTATCCGCACTGTTTGCGGCACTTACCGCCATATTGGCAAAAATCGGTATCAAAAACGTGGATTCCAACTTGGCGACCGCGATCAGAACAGTCGTAATACTGGGATTTGCATGGGGGATTGTGTGGTATCAGGGAACGATAAAGCAGCTCGGTGGTATTTCGAAGTTTTCTCTGTATTTTTTGGTGCTTTCGGGTATTACCACAGGATTGTCCTGGTTATTTTATTTCCGCGCCCTGCAAATGGGGAAAGCTTCTCAAGTCGCACCGATTGATAAATTGAGCCTTGTCATCACCATCATACTCGCGGCAGTATTTCTGAAAGAAAAGGTGACGATCACGACATTTCTCGGGGGGTTTCTCATGGCAGTGGGCGCTATACTCGTCAGTTTGGGGAAGTAGTCGTAATTGTGCGCTGAATGTGGTATAGTAAGAGCGTGCATAAACCATTTTATGCAAGCGGATTTTTTTATCACTCGGCCTCACAACAAATTCTCTTGCAGCAACAAACTCACGGCGATGAAATAAAGTTTGTCCTTTTTCGCGGAAAAAGCCAGAACGGGCATGATCCGCAAGTAGTCTTTCAGCATTGTGTGGAAGAAGCGCTGGGCAAATCCGTCGATGCCACGTCTATCCGGCCGGTTTACGATTACGTTCATGAGAAATTCGGAGCGCACTTCATTTTTTATATTGAGGTAGCAGAGGTGTTGCCGCAGAAATTAACGGACAAACAATCAGCACAATGGATTTCGTTATCGAAGCTTACGAAACACAATATGAGCGAGCAGACCCGGCACGACATTATAGTCGGTGAACGGGTTATCCGCGCCCTGCAGGAACAAAAAGAGCCAACTTCGCAGACAAAAGGCTGGCACTAATAGGGGAATATGAAAGGGTGTTTTACCGTACACTTCAAAGGGACCTCTCCGGACAAAGAGCAGGCGGCGCAGCGTTTATGATATGATGCTTGAGTGAAACCACTAAAGAAAAATAAACTCACCATTACCATAAAAAAATCCGTATCGGAAGTATTCGCATTTCTTCTTGATCCAGCTAATAGCCCTCGATGGATTGATTCCTTTGTATATGAAGAAACCAGTGAGTGGCCGGTGAAAGAGGGCACTATTTACAGAAACAAGAACAGGCAAGGCGAGTGGAATGAATACACGGTAACATCGTTTGAACAGGATAAAACCTTCATCCTGAAGATGGGCGACGGTAACTACCACGTGCAGTATACTTTTCTGCCGATATCAAAAACCGAGACGCAGATGGAATATTATGAGTGGGTCATACGGGATATGCTTGCTGAACCGTATACTCAGGAAGCATTGATGAAATTAAAAACCGTTGTAGAGCAGCTATGAAAACAATTCGGAAACAAAAACACAAATCCCTATCGCAAAAAATTGTGGATGTTCTTTTTTTGTATACAAAGACACAACTGCTCCTTGTTGCGGTGGTGACCATGATTGCCTGGATGATTCTTTCGGAATTGGGCGTGCAATTTGCACTCGTGTTGGCGTTTGTTACCGGAGCTGCGTCTGTCATCCCTATAATAGGCATGACGGTGGCGGGCATAATTGTTTCTGCGGTGGCAATATTTGATACAGCACGATTTTTACCTGATATTTCGGTATTGTTTGAAGGGTTTGCCATACTGGTTATATATGTTCTTTTAAATATCGCGATAGACTATTTTCTTTCGCCGTATCTTATCGGGAAGTCGGTTGGCTTATCCCCATTGATGTTACTCGTTTGTATCTTAATCGGTACGTTTGTATTTGGTATTTGGGGTGCGCTGCTTACCGTTCCAGTTATACTGGTTGTTCAAGCAGTCGCCAGGCACTACGAGTAACGAATGAGGAGTCTGCCAAAGATTTGTTTTTTAGATGTGGAGGCGGCTAGATTGATTTCCCAACAGATATGTTTCTTATATCAAACGATTCCTGGAACGTAAAAAGGACAAAAGAAAAAGGCTGCGGAGTTTTTGCCAAAAAGGGGATACTAGCAGGCACCGTTATCGGCGATTACCTTGGGAAAGTAGTTCACCTCGCCGATTATGATCCAAATAATGAGAAGGGGATGTATCTCATGTATTTTACCGATCAGGCGTTTATCTATCCCGATATTACAAAGCCAGGGATCCATCTACTGAACCATTCGTGCAGACCGAATTGCTGGATATATGTCTATCACGGCCACATGCTATTTTTTGCGCTGCGGAATATTGATGCCGGCGAAGAGCTCACGATATCGTATTTATTGAGTCCAAAAGACGATACATGTAATCCCTGCACACATATATGTAAATGTAAGAGCGCTCATTGCACAGGAACCATGCACCTACCACAAAAAAAATATACTATGTGGCAACAATTTAAAAATGAAGAGAGGAAGAAAACCAAAACAGTCAAATTTGTTATAGGAAAAAATTTATGTAAACTAACAGGATATCCGAAACGTATTCCATATAGTCCGATGTATGACGTAATGTGTCGTGCTTAACTTAGGATGCTGCTATTTCCGATTTTGAGGATAATTGTACGGTAAATTCCTTGGGGGCGTAAACAATGTTTGGCGTGATGTATATGCCATGTGATCCTATCCTGAATCGTTGGATTTTTCGGCATCTTATTTTATAGGTGCCATGCCGCGTTCATTTTCATGAATTTTTATTTTGCTTGCAGTGCGCCACAAGGGGTGGTAATGCAAAGGTTAAAATGTAATATATGTAGACATCGAGCTTGTAGTATCCGTCGGCCGGTTTAAATATTTTCACGAGGAAAAAGTAATCAAAGATAACGGCAATGAGTGTCCAGATTACTGCTAATGATAAGTAATAATTGAATTGGGGATGAGTTTCAAACCGCCCGTTTTCGGTAGGATTAATCTTTCTGCCCAAGAGTCACGACAATCGTCATCGGATCCCTTTCAAAGGTTGTTATAGAAATACTGCCTTGCAGTGAAGCCTTAGCAATCTCCCAAGTCTGCAAAGTATCCGAGTCAAAAGAAGATGTGATTGTCCACCCGTTCGCGCTTAGTTCGCTCTTATAGAATGGAATGACTTTGCCAAGTCCATGTCCATCCGGGGCTGTAAATGTCACGATAAACCCGTTTCCCGTTTCCTTTTGGGTATTGGATAGGGAAGCGACAATTTTGGCCCCCGGGTATACCGGAAAATCTTTGGGAAATGTATCCGGCAATTTTTCTCCTCCAATATTAACCGTTTCGCCGGTTTTGATATCCGTGAATGTTGCCTTTCCTTTTTCAATATCCGTACCGGCTTTCTTTGCAAAAATTTGTATGGTCAAACCAACCACAAAAAGAATAACAACACCACCAATTATGAGAACAACAACAGGTTTCATCTTAGTATTTTCAGTCATGGTGCCTCCTTACAAAGATAATACAGTACTCCCGATGTAAGTTACAATAACTTCGATATGCTTTGGCACATTTTGGCAAGTCGTGTATGAAAAATATAATTTCTTTAGCTTCTTTCTATCACCTTTTGCCCAAAATTAAGCGGGGTATGCAAAAAACTCGTAACATGATCTTTGACGAATAATTTTTCTTTCCAGCTTATTTCTTTGTCCTGCCAAGGTTTAGGATTAAAAGGTTCACAACAACCGGTTGATTTTATCTTTTGGTTTGCCATATTCTAAAATATCCTTTCTCCGCACATTATATAACAACTTCTCCTCTATGGTATATCAATATGCTCTAAACTATCATTTGCTCCCCCTACCTCAAATTACTATAATGGTTAATTCGAGTCAATTTACCCGTATTATACAAGCGTTTCAGGACTTACGGTATATTGGCGAAATGAGGCAACGGTGGGAAGAAATTAAAAAATTACAACTGAGCAATATCAGTGCGCTGATAGTGTAGAAGTTTTTATGTAGTGCATTTCACGGTAAATTTCCAATCTTCTACTTTTTAACACTCCGGGAGTGATAACAAATTGTCGGACCATTTACTATCTGCGTACGTCCGAAGATATTTTACCCCTGAGGCCGCCATCCATACCCCTACATAAGCTTTATTTCCAAGGCTGTCTTTGACATGCGCTGTTCCGTTTTGGGTCTCCAAAAAATATACCATCTGTGACCTTGTGCTCTGGCCTCTTGCTCGAGTTTCCTCATTCATCCACCCAAACTCAGTTATTCCTTCGTGAGGATTCAGATGATTACCATTATCTTTCTTAATACATGTTATTCTTACCATATTATTCAGACTTTTTTGCGCAGTCACTTTGCATAGGTATTACTTCATCATGCATAGATATTACACTAACTGGGCAAGAAAAGCAAGCTTTTGCATAGATATTGCAAAAATCTGCCTAGGTATGTTAAGATGGGGCATACTTAGAGCTTTGAGAATTTATCTATGGAATCAGAACTGATACCTATAGGCGAAGCTGCTATTCGGCTCGGAGTCTCAATAGATACATTAAGGCGTTGGGACGAATCTGGTAAATTGAGAGCAACCAGAAAATCCCCAGGAGGGAATCGTTACTACTCAGAAAAAGACATTGACATCTTTTTACATGATTTGTTTCGAATGGCATTCGAATGGGCCACAAATCTGGAACCAACCGAAATACCAAGTAATTTTTATTGTCAGGATAGCTCAATTTTTCAAGCACGGTTAATAAAAATGCAGGGCAATCTAGCAAAGATATCCTCTGCAAGTAAGATTCTTTCATTGTTGGTAGCCATAGCTGGAGAGATTGGAAATAATTCGTTCGATCATAATCTCGGCAACTGGCCGGATAAACCAGGAGTATTTTTTGGATACGATGTTAATAAAGGTGATATTGTTTTAGCTGATCGAGGATTGGGTATTCTCAAAACCCTTCAACGAGTTAGACCCGGACTGAATAACCATAAAGACTCTTTGAGAGTAGCCTTCACAGAAATGGTGTCGGGTAGAGCCCCAGAAGAAAGAGGGAATGGTTTAAAATTTGTCAGAAAAGTTATCGTAGAGAATCCAATCAGCCTACGATTTCAATCGGGAGACGCCGAATTCTTAATACCCAAAGAGTCGCAGGAATTAAATATAAAAGGATCAAGCCAACCGCTTAGAGGTTGTATAGCATTAATTCAATTTTAAATATATAATTAGGAGGAAAGACGTATGAATATAAAATTAAAAAAATTTGGCACGACTCTTACCTCTAGACAGGCGGGCAAGGAAGCATTCGCGGCTTTTCAACCGTCTTTAGGCAAAATTTCTGAACAAGAAGATATACTGATAGACTTCGAGGAAGTTGTTACTTTTTCGCCTTCTTGGGGCGACGAGTTTTTGACACCACTAGCAAACCTCTTTGGCGAACGGCTTAAACTCATGCGTTCAGAAAATCCCTCAGTAAAAACATCGTTGGAAATAATTGAGGAATCTAACATGATGAAATTTCACATAGTAAATGTCGATCAAAGGCTTTAAATTCCGAAGAAATCCGTAGAACTTGCTCCGAGCGATAGACAGCATCCGAAATTTTTATATCAATCTAGTTTTGTAATGACAAACTTGTATATAAGCGCTCCAGTCGCAAATGAGCCGAGGATGGAGAACAGCGTCCCGCCCCACATCCCAAACGGGATATAGGTGTATCTTGCAATAATCGAATATACAGTGATACTGATACCACTCACCATTGAGCTTTTCATCGTGGCGGTTGAAAATTGAGGACCATGAGAATAATAGGTTACGAGCATGGTGCTCGTAAACATAGCGGGAAACATTGCAAACATTCCACCAAGGAGCGGACCGCCAATTTTACCCAAGAAAACTGCGAGAGCTACGACACTTCCCCCAATAAAACCACGGGTAATGATTAGCTGGGGTGAGTACGTGATTCGCTTACCCTTTACTGATTTGATGCGAAGAACATGTTCCATAATGATAAAAGATAGGAGAAACAACCCTATATATCCTAAAAGGGACAAAACGTAATTGTTGAAGTGGATATACGCCAGTAAAAACGCAGGTATCGACCAAACAATAAGACTGGTCAATACGGATTTCACAAAGCCCCTGTGTATAAGCGATGCGTATGTTGCAAGAAAGAGACATGTCAATCCGCCGACAATAGGGCTAATGGTTGTCGCTTCCACGGCGACAGCAGGGCTTTGGGTCCAGGCGATAAAAAATAAACTGAACAAGACAGTTGACGGTAAACCACTAACAAGCCCTCCAATCTTGGAGCCGAGTCTATCTGCTAATACTGTAGCTAAAATAATCCAAAGTCCGCCAAAAATAAACGACAGGGAGAGTTTGAGGAAAAATATTGAGTCCATTATTGAATTATAGCTCGTGAGGCCATGAGATTCGAACATCCATTGCGGGGTACGACAAAATTGAGGCTAAATTTTACTAGATTCTTGTGTTTACTAAGCTGAGATAAATTAATTATGTAACAATTTTGCTCAAAATTACTACGAATAGTAAGCTTAGTAAATTATAAAGGAAGATTGAAAAGTAGACTATAGCAAAAATGTTTATGATCCAAAGGGAAAAAGATTTAGTAATGCCTGCCCCCATCCTATCCCTTTCTCTTTTTCCATTTATAACCGGGTTAACACCGCCAGCGATTTTTCGTTCAAGTTTATTAGCTTCATTTATCCAAAATGAGGTCCAGAAAAACCCGCGTTTAGTCATGTGATACCACACACTACAAAGTGTGAGTCCAAGAAATGGAATTAATTGAAATAAAATTTTGTAAAACGAGGGAAATGAAAAGTCGTTACTATAAATTAATCCAATAAAGCCTATTATTATCGTGTTTACAACAAGCATCGAGTTATATCTATTCCATTGAATTTCACCCTCAGATGCCTTTAGGCTAAGTGCTGAAGAATATTTAGTTCTAATATTTTCTAAGTTTTGTTTATCAAATTCTGTCATTTTCATAAAATAACCCACCTTGTGGGCAGGTTAAAGTAATTAATATCTGGCTCCCCCGGCAGGATTCGAACCTGCAACCTTCTTCTTACAAGAATCCTTCTGTTGCCAAAAGGCTTGGACTATCTCATCATCCCGTGAGGCGGGAGCCGGGTATATAGTCTCTACACATTTCCACAAGCAATTTATATGCTTATAGTTTAGCTCGGGATTGTCCGGATGATGACGAAGTCATAATATCCGGAGTTCCCCGAATTAGCCCGATTTTCATCCCCGATTTACATCGAGGCGCTGCCAGTTTGACAGGAAGCCGCGCTACCATTGCGCCACAGGGGAATGTTAATGAACTAGGGTATTATACCATGATTTCTGGCCTATTAACTTAGATTAATTGTTGTCATCCTTCATACACGCGATTTGTTCTGATAGAGCGTATAATAGCCGTAGGAG
>JBBTWM010000063.1:0-6595 GCA_038062795.1 Patescibacteria group bacterium
TTCGGAATCTCCCACCCGAAAAATTTGTACAGCAATATATGCTTAGGCGTTGAAGAAATCCACTCTTCGCCGCGGATAATATGGGAAATTTTCATCTCGTGATCATCAATCACTACGCCGAGATGATACGTGGGATATCCGTCGGACTTTAGGATCACCTGATCATCTATCAGCGTATTTTCAAACGACACTTCCCCGCGGATAAGATCGGTAAATGTTGTGGTACCGGTGTCCGGCACATTCATGCGGATAACATGGCGCTCCCCTTTTTCCACGCGGTCTTTTGCCTCTTTAGGATTAATTTTTTTGCACAACCCATCATACATGGGTGGTTTATGCTCGGCTTCCTGACCTTTGCGCATTTCTTCCAGGCGCTCTGACGTACAGAAACAATAATATGCATGGTCTTTTGCGATGAGTTCCTCTGCATATTTCCTATAGCCAGCGAGGCGGTCAGATTGTCGATATGGCTTGTACGGTCCCCCAATATCCGGTCCTTCGTTATGCGGAATACCCACCCAATCCAACGAAGCCAGAATACGCGTTTCAGAGCCTTCTACGAGCCTCGTCCTGTCGGTATCTTCTATACGGATAATAAACTGGCCCCCTGCCTTTTTTGCCACGACATAGTTAATAAGGGCTGTATACGCGTTACCGATATGGAGATCCTGCCCTGTTGGAGAAGGCGCAATCCGGGTGCGTGTAGTCATACGATTGATTCTATCAAGTCATATCCATATACTCAATGTAGGCCACCCGACTCAAGGGGCGCCATACTGCCTATGGGTTCATTAACGGAAACAGCATTTTATACCCGCCGGACAATCAATTGGACGATTATCGGAGTTATCAGCTATGTCTTGTTGCGGCTCCTATGGAGCCTCGTCGTGACGGTTTATCTCACCATATTCCCGCCAAAGCCCCCGCCTCCGAACCACGCATTCGGCAGCTTGCCCGCGATCAATTTTCCCCCTCCGCAAGCGTCACCATCAGGACAGCTCATGTATCAGCTCCAAACGATCGAAGGTTCTGTTCCTATAGCCTCGGAAACTGCGAACGTCTACTTTATGCCGAAAAAAGGCGCTAATCTCCTGGCCCTGTCTACGGCACAGGCTTTTGCCAAACGCCTCGGGTTTACCACTACTCCGGTGCCGGAACCGACGAGCAAAAATATCTACCGGTTTGATGATCTGACTATTCCACTGCGCCACCTTTGGTATGACATCGTGTCGACAAATTTCATCATCCGGTATGACTTCCAACAGGATGCGGGATTATTTTTAAACAGCAAGGTGGCTTCTGCTGTAGAAGCGCGCGCGGAAGCGAAGAACATGCTCCAAACGTACAACCTGTATCCGGATGATTTCAACGGCGGCGACGTGCGTATTACATTTTATAAAGTAACAGACAATACGCTTGTTCCCGTTCCCAGTCAATCTCAGGCAGATGCGGTCCGGGTAGATTTTTACCGGCCGAATATTGCAAGTACACGGATAGTCACCGGAACACTTTCTGAAGGGCCGGTTTCCATTGTCTTTTCCGGATCGGGAAATGCAAAAAAACGCGTGCTGCAATTTACCTACTCCTATTGGCCGATCGATTACAATACTCTTGCAACCTATTCTCTCAAAACCAGTGCTCAGGCGTGGCAGGAGTTGCAGAGTGGTGGCGGGTACATACTCCAGCTTCCGAAAACCCCGGTTATCACGGTGCGGAATATATACCTGGCCTACTATGATTCAATTTCTCCACAGACCTATCTGCAACCGGTGTTTGTCTTTGAAGGGGACGGCGGCTTTATCGCCTATGTGCCGGCAATTAATCCGGAGTTCGTTGAATCAGGACTATGACGGAGGAGCAAATGTCTGCCACTGATAATTCGCAAATACCCAGTTAATCAGTGTCTCCGTATCTGCAAATCTATTCTGACTCTTCAGTACGACCATAACTATGCTGTGTCCGCCCCGCTCAACGAGTGTGACCAAATTTTCCCCTGCTTCTTCGGTCCAACCGGTTTTGATACCGGCAACGCCGGGAATTTTCCCCAACAGCGTATTTACATTCGTAAGCGCATGGAAGTGCGTATGGGTGACATCCGAAATCGTTATCTGAGGTATCGCTACAATTTTGGCAATCGTATTGTTCGTAAGGGCATATGCCGCCAACCGGGTAAGATCGATCGCGGTCATTATATGATTCGGATCGTCAAATCCGACCGGATTGGTAAAATGAGAATTGGTGAGGTGTAACTCCTGAGCTTTTGTATTCATCGCTTCTACAAACGCCGTAACGCCGCCGGGAAAATATTCTGCCAACGCCCATGCCGCGTCATTACCGGACTGCACCAATGCGCCGTACAGTAAATTTTCGACCGTAATCTGCTCTCCCGGAATTAACCCCATTACTGCTCCGCTGTTGGCAACAGTGGCAACCGTCACGACATCATCCAAATTATAATGTTCCAGAGCCACAAGTGCGGTCATTATCTTGGTGGTTGATGCCGGGAAAAGCAATACCTCCGTATTGCGGCCAAAAAGAGTAACACCGCTTTCCAGGTCATACACGACGACCCCCGTAGCAGTTACTTCTAATCCCGGATATATTCCCGAGGCATTTACCGGAAATGGCGCGGGCGTCGGGGTGACAAAAGGCAAAAGCCGGGGAAACCGGGTGTTACCCGTAGAAAGCTTCGTCAATAGCTGATTACCCGGTGTAAACACAAAAAATCCGGCAAACACTACGAGAAAAAGAAGTTTGTCCCACTGACGCACCACCCACGAAGAACGAAATCGGTGAAATAGAGTATTAGGCATCTTTGGAAAATTCTCCTACGGTCGGCTGAGACAGCCTTTCATACCCCGCTTCACTCATGCGTATAGAATGCGTATGAAGTCCTGCGTTAAACGACACATGGGAATTCGTGCGAACCGAGGAGTCCATATATAAGGGAATGCCGAAGATGAGTCCTAACGGCGGCACAGCTCCGATCGTAACCCCGGTTACTTGTTCCACTTCTGATGGCGTCGCCATACGCAGGTCGCGGACCTTATATATTGATTTAAATGCTTTCATGTCGAGCTTGCGGGAGCCCGGAATAACCACCATGATGGGCCGGTCATCCGCATACAACACAAGCGCTTTTGCCCCCTCCTGAAGCGGAGTGTTCCGTATTTTTGCTGCTTCTTCCGATGTGTGCACTGCTTTGTGTTCATAGGGCTCGAAGTCCAGTGAAGATGATTTGAGATCGGCAACAATCCTCTCATATACGGCAGTTCCTCCCACCGGCTTTTGTTTGCTTGTCGACTGCACTGAAATGCCCAGCTCGACCAGTTGCTCAGGTGAAGCCGCACTCGGCGCTTCCATAACCGCAGTCAACCCGGAAGCGGATGTCGGAAAAGCCATAACCTCCCGCACGCTCGGCTCGCCCAAGAGTGCCATGAGCAAACGGTCGATACCGGGAGCAATCCCTCCGTGCGGCGGAACACCGTAGCTAAATGCCGTTAACATATGAGCAAATTCTTTTTTTTGCTCTTGGCTAAACCCGATAAGATCAAATACTTTAGACTGCACTTCCGGCTGATGGATGCGGATACTTCCGCCTCCCACCTCAAAACCATTGAGCACCAAATCATGCTGCAGACCGCGTACTTTCATGGGGTCACTATCCAAGAGTGCAATATCATCGGAATGGGGAGCTGTAAACATGTGGTGCGACGGCGCAAACTTAGCCTTGCCGGATCCGAAAAAGAAATCATCGTCCTTCTGTTCGTTAAACAGCGGGAAATCGACAGTCCAGCTAAACGCCAGCTCATCGGGATCGTTTTTATCCTTACGCAGATCCGGCTTATCGGTGCCATACTTCTTCATGGCCTCTTTGTGGGGAATCCGGGGCCACGGAGACTCTCTCATATGCTTGTGGGGGAATAATTGTGTTACCAGTGTCGTAAACAGTTCTTCAGCAAGTTCGATAATATCGTTTTGCGTCACGAACGACATTTCCATATCGAGCTGGGTAAACTCTCCGTATGCCCGATCCCTGCGCGGATCTTCATCACGGAAACAGCGCGCAATCTGAAAATACCGCTCCATCCCCGCCACCATGAGCAGCTGCTTATACTGCTGCGGTGATTGCGGCAGCGCATAAAATTTCCCCTGCTGCAGACGGGAAGGCACCAGGAAATCCCGCGCTCCTTCCGGCGTCGTCTTGGTCAGCACCGGCGTTTCTATTTCCACAAAATCGCGCCCAAGAAGAAAATTACGGATAAATGCAACCACGTGGCTCCGCAACCGGATGTTATGCGCCATACGGGGACGCCGTAAATCGAGATACCGGTATTTCGTTCTGATTTCCTCGTTTATCTCATAGCCTGCCGTATCGATCGGAAACGGCAGTTCTTTTGCCTTTGAGATAACCGTAAGCTGCTGCATTTCTACTTCTACCGAACCGGTGGCAATCTTGGGATTGACCATCGTCTCCGGCCGCTTTTTCACCAGCCCGACAACTTCGATGACATCCTCCTGCCTGGCCTCACCCAAAGACTTGACCCCCACCACTTGCACGACACCCGAGCGGTCCCGGAGGTCCAGGAACATAATCTTGCCGTGGTCGCGCCGTGCCAAAACCCACCCCTGCAGGGTAACGGTTTTCCCTACGTTCCCTGCTGCTTCAGCTGCAAGTGTACGCATAATGTTCTCATTGTAGGGAGAATTTCCAGTCTTGACAAGAAGAAAATTGAGCGGGTATAATATTATTTCGTTATGCGTTATCAACCGTGGTGTCACTTTATGACCCTTATTACCCTTCGAAAGGTCGGAGGGGTCGTGTGATGCGCGCATAAACTTTTTTACAAACCAAGCAACACACGAACCCCGCCAAGCGGGGTTTTTTTATGACCTATGAATGAACTAACAGAACAAGCAGCAGGAGCACAACCGGAAACCAAACGGGCTCCGGTAATATGGCGCATAGCGTCAGTAACGCAGGAACACGAGTCAGTAACGATTGTGTTTCCTGTGTCAAACGAGGTACCGGAAAAAAGCGAAAATGAGGGTGGTAGCAGGGTTACGCAAGAGTAAGTTTGCCGGATATTGCACATTAACAAGTACCTATACCGTTTTGACCAAGGATGAAGACAGAAACCCCTGTCCTTTCTGTCTTTTTCTTTGTTCTAATACTGTTTATAAAAAGGAGACCGTTCGCGTATAAGATTATTTACCTAAGATTACCACCATGTACCGACCACCAATCACACAGTTCGAAGGAGAAAATTATGGCTCGCAAAAGCAAAAGACCAGCACAACCAGTAACGCTTAAGGGAGGACGTACAGGAGTTGTAGGAAAAGTACTCGCAATGATGCCGAGAAAAAAGAAAACAGGCGGATGCCCTTGCACACATGGTTCGCACCCAGATGGTGTCTGTGGCGCTCCGGCTCCCGGAAGCCAAGATGGACGCTGCTACCGTTGTCGCAATGGACATATCAAGACTCATCACCACAATGATGCACCCGTTCAACATCGAGAACAGCGCGTAAAACGCCATTGAAGACTCGTCATCGCTCCGTTGGAGACCTCATTTTTATTCTGGGGTCTCCAACCCTTATTCTTTTGGGCCGCTATGAGCAAGAAAATACACTAAGCAATTTGCTGCTCCTTATTTATTTTTTGTATTCTCATACACCCACTTTGACACATTTGTCTTCATAAACGCTTTTTCTGAAGCAGTGAAACCCATGCGTTTCACTTATTCAATCCAAGCGTTTATGAGGAATATAGTATCTATAATCCCCGTGTTCACCGGCACTATGCGCCGAACCGAACGCGGGGATTTTTTGTGACCGGATGACGTACTATTTGTGGGGCACATGGTACAATTGATGTAATCATGAAGACCATTAGATCCCCCATCACGCGCAAAGAACTTGCAGACATCGCAACTCAAAAGTTCGGCGATCTCGTAAAGGCAGTTGTGGATATTGAAAAAAAAATAATGGTTATTGATGCAGATCTGCACGCAGACGAAGAAGCAGAGCTTTTACATCAAGGCAGTAAACAAGAACATCTATGGGGAATCAATCTGTATCCTGAATTGACGAACGAAGATTTCATAGAATTTGATTCTATGATCAACGTCCGTCCGAGCATGAATAACATGAGCCGCAGTGTGGAATCCGAATCTATACGGAAACAAATAGTCCGTGTTGTTCATTCGCTTATTATCCCATGAAATACCACACGACACTCACACAGGAAGCATGGTCAAAAACATCTATTGTCTTTCAACTTGCAAATATCGGGAGCGAAATCGAACGAACTATTTCCTGGAAACAGAAGGGCAATATTGAATACAGCCATAAAGCTTTTGACCGAGCTCTTGAGCTTTTAGACCTCTCGTTAAGCGGACCTCTTACCTACCCGCAACAGAAAGAGTTTACAAGAATGCGAGAACTATTGGTGGATTGGTTTATAGGAACCAATAAATGGCATTCAACCGATAAATTGTGGCAGAGATACTTTTACGCATTTGCCTACGCTGCCAGAAATCATCCATGATGATCATCATTCTGAAATGAGAATATCCTTCACCTTAAGCTGCAG
>JBBTWM010000064.1:0-8834 GCA_038062795.1 Patescibacteria group bacterium
TCATAACCATGAGCTAATTATAGCTTTACTTGGTTACGAAACTAACTAATTACCTTATCTATATATTGCTTGGAATACTCTTTATGAATATATTTCTTTCTTATACGCTCATTGATCTCTGTGGTTAGTAAACCGCATCTTAGGCAAATATTTAAAGGGTACGTATTGATTATTCGGTATTCATTATATGATTGGCCACCGCAATAAATGCATCGAAACATGCTGCAAGTGTACCATATTTCGTTTTATGTAAATTAGCATACATACATAGAAAAAAATTGTATGGTATATTTTAACCGGTTTAAGCCACAGGAGGTCTTTTATGAAGAGTGTTCTATCTACTCTTACAGTTTTAGTTATACTTCTTATTGCTCTCGTGACTGCTCCAGAAGTTCGAGCGGGGGTTATTTTTTCCGACACTTTTTCTGGGGGATACAACTCCTCATGGTACGTCATAGGAGCCACACCCATAACTTCTACAAACGGCATTACAGGAATTAACAACTCAACATGGAGTTCAATAGGATTGCCAATAAATAGCAATGAAGCCTATGAAATTCAGTTAGATATTATTGTTAATAATGCATCGAGTACACACACATGGGGCCTCGGAATTGGAGACAGTAATAATTACTGGAAAATTATTAATACATGGGGTTCATCTCTTCAATTGCGAGAAAATCCTAACTTTGTAGAAAGAAATGTATTATTTGATTGGAAACACGGAATTGGCCGTCATCACTTTACAATTCTCCTTTCTCCATTGAACAATACTAACTTTGTGATCACCGAAGATGATAAACAGTTATATTCCTGGACAACTACTTTAAATTTTGACATAACCCGAGTTTGGCTTTCATTCCTAGGCAATGGGGACTACGAAATGGCTAACTTTGTTCTTTCAACATATGAGGCTCCTACCCCAACACCCTCGCCCTCCGCCACACCAACCCCCACCCCAACTCCAACACCAACAAATACCCCCACCCCAACTCCAACACCAACAAATACCCCAACTCCCACGCCTTCACAGCCGAAGAAGGTAGTGGTCATTCCCGGTATGCCGGGCAGCTGGAATAAAGACGCGCTGTTACACTGTAAAACATCCGGATATAGCGGTGGCTGGACATCATGGGATTTTGCCAATGCCAATGTCTACGCACCGCTCATCACCGGCCTGGAACAGGCGGGGTATCAACCTCTTCCCTTTTACTATGACTGGCGCAAACAGGTAACGGCCACCGTACCTCTATTAAGTTCCTTTATCCAAAACAGCATCCAGTCGGGCGAAACCGTCGATCTTGTCGGCCATAGTTTCGGAGGACTCGTAAGCCGCGCGTATCTGGAATCCGCCCAAACCAACAGTCACCTTGAGAAACTCCTTGCCATCGGCTCTCCGCATAAAGGATCAGTCATAGCCTACCCCGCCTGGTCCGGCGGCGAAATGTGGATAGAAGATTCCAAAATGCGCTTGGCGTTCACACTCATGCAGGCAATGTGCCGCGCTCGTTTCAGATGGTCCGCCCGGGAAACAGTCAATAATGCCATTCCGTCAGTACAAAACATATTGCCTATCTTTGACTACCTCAGGAATCCAAACGGTACGATGAAGCCAATTTCCACCATGACAGCGAAAAATAACTGGCTCCCGACCTCTTTTGATCCTCCTTATTACGGCGTCACCGTCGGCACACTGACCGGCAAAGGATTCGATACACTCAATACGCTTGATGTCCGGCCGCCCAACCGTGCGGATCAGCGCCTCGGCAATTGGCCTGATGGAAAACCAACACAGAATAGAACATACGCAGATGGTGACGGCACCGTGCTGGCAGAAAGCGCCCAACTACCCGGTGCGGAAAATCTATCCCCGCTGCCGCTTGGTCACACCGCACTGGTAACGGACCCCCAAGGCATCCAGGCTATCATCGATTTTCTAAACGGCGGGGAATCAGTTCAGCCACTGTCGTTACTAAAGCAGGCAGAGAAACTCATCACGCCCGCAAAAGGCGCGGCCATCCTCCTTGTTATCGTCGACGGAGCACAGGCCACCCTCACAGACAAAAACGGCAATACCTATGAGGATTCGGAGGGGCAAATCACCATCCTGAACCCTCACAAGGAAGCCTACACGCTTGCTGTCACATCGGAGAAGCGGTGGTGGTGGAAGACAAAGTACAAAGTCATTGTTGTTCAGCTATTTGAAGATGGCACATATACGTGGAAAGAATATGACCGTTATGATCTCCTGAAAAAACGCTTCAAGCTCCGCTTTGACTCAAAGCGCAGAGGTGAAGATATCATGCATGATAAATAATTGCACTCCGGGAGTGAAACGCTATTTGCACGTCGGGATATTAATACCTACCATATGCCCCGAAGACATGTACCACTCATAGACGGAGAATTTTATCATGTGTATAACCGGGGCGTTGAAAAACGTCCGATTTTCTCGGATCGTAGATCCTATCAACGATTTATCGCGACTATTAATTATTATCGCTTTATACATCAACCTATGAGACTATCGAACTTCTTCAAGCTATCCGTAGAAAAACGCTCGTCACTTATTGACCTTCAAAATCGTAGTCCATCTCATATTACAATTAGTTGTTTTGTACTTATGGAAAACCATTTTCATTTACTATTGCAACAGGAACCAAAAGGCGATATTTCCGTATTTCTTAGAAACCTTTGTGACAGCTATACTCGCTACTTTAATACGCGTGACCATCGCGTCGGACCTCTTTTCCAAGGGCAATTCAAAGCGGTAAGAATAGAATCTGATGATCAGTTAATTCATGTTTCTCGTTATATCCACTTAAATCCATATAGCTCCGGATTAGTAAAAACTCTAGATGAACTTATACAATACGCTTGGTCATCGTTGCCTTTATATATGCACCCGCCAGATAATAGCTCTATCTGTAATACGAGCCCAATACTTAACGCATTTAAAACGAGAGACTCTTATTGGAAATTTATTGCGGATCAGGCAGATTATCAAAGAAAACTCGACAATATTAAGCATCTGTTAGTCGAAAATCCCGAGGTGCGAAGCTAATTCACTCCCGGAGTGTAACGTTACTTACGGTCTCTCTACCGTTTACGCATGGAGCTTGAGGAATACTCTTGAACCACGACATTAGGTCTGTCCCGAAATGCCCGCTGCTGTAGACGTTCACGCTGCTCATCTGCTGGAACCATAAAAACAGTGCAGTCATCTGATATGGAATCGATAAGTCTATGCATTTTGCGTAAAAAATGCGCACCCTCTGAATGCATACCGGTAAATCCCGGGTTATCTAACCGTTGCCGAAGCGGATATAGATGCCTACTGCTTTTCAGCGACAACATGTCAGATATTTGCAAAAAATCGATTTGAACCGCTTTTGCAATTTTGACACGCGACGGATGTATCGCTTTCCATGTGCTCATAACCACCAGCTTCTTATCAAACGCACTCACAAAATATGACATGAGATATTTCGGGTTCCACAATGGAACATTTCCCCGGAAATCCTTGACTGGCACGGCAAAAACTTTGTTCACGACATATATAGGTGCATGTACCTGCCCTAATTCGTAAAGAAACTTCTGCCCGACAGTATCGCGTAACATTTGAAATTCTTCGGGGAGTGGCGGATGTGTAGCCTCCTGAAGTGCGGTATGTACAGCAGTCTCACCTAAAAACCCTGTGAGATATACTCGTTTAAAAGGTATTCGCTCTGCAATCATCGGCTTAGTATATCAAACCGTTGCAATTTTCCCGACATGCGAAGCTAATTCACTCCCGGAGTGTAAGTATCCATTGAGAAAAGACCCTATTGACCAGCCAAATGGCTCATGTATAATCCTATAAATTAGCTGCCCGCATGAAGGAGGATCGTCTATGAGTCGAGCAAATCCAAATCAAGCAGGCATGGTTCGCGCACAAGGCAGAAAACGGGCAAATCGTGCACTTCGGGAAGAGCAACTCAGGGGTGAAGCGATACAATTAGGTATCCCGTTTGCGGAACACAAACGGAATCTGTTTGGTGAAGTGCAGTTCCTGCGCAAGCACCCGCCAATTCAAGAAGCGCCAAGATCAAGAAACCGGGAACGAGTAGTATATTACTAAACACTCCTTACGCCACAAGTTCAGGAGTTACGCAAATATCCTCCGACAGCTCCTGATTGGGTAAATCCATTTGCCCGGGAACGACAACGCGGCTGGTAATGTTTAGCTTTACACCTCGAAGGTGTAGCTTCAGAACGTTTATCGAGCCTGTATAATCATACGGGGAAATACTCTTCTGTTGTAGGTGAATTTATCACCCTTGTCTGCTGGCTCCACGACCACTTTTGTTCCGGGACGCAGTAACCAGGCCTCCACGTGGGCAAATGCATCTTCTATCCGCCGGGAATTGGTCGGTATCCTGCTGACCCGCTCCGGCCGCACGCCAGCAGCATCGGCACTCTGCAATCTCGCCTCGTCGTCATGGAAATGCGCGCGCCACCCCTGCAGCGGATTCATAAACACGGATCCGCCCATTCGCAAAAAGATGGACTGCATACTATCCATATCAAACTCAATCGGTTTCCGTCCAGCGCTTACCGGTTCCAATCGGATATGTAACAGTTTTTTCTTTTCTTTCATAGCGTGATGGAGCAGCGGTGAGGCACATCATACGAAATTGCCTCATAAAAAGCAACGCGCAGCGCCCGGACAGTCTTTTCGCGTCAAACGTTCCGCTACTACGGTGTGGCGGGGGTAGATTCGTGAGGGGTCGGGGTGAGACACGTGCTGCCCCAGAGCCCTTTTCGTTCCGCTATCGCCAACCGCTGCGCCTCAATAAACCGCTCCTGGTACTTCACATCCGGAGGATAGGTACTAACCTGCGCGTATCCTTCCCGCACCAATACTTCGTTAATCATCGTGTCCCCGATCCAGATGAACCGGAGTAATCTGCCGTACCGGTCCCGCTGGGACACATCTCTTTCCAATTCCACGGTTTTGCCCTGCACTAATTCCTTGTTTTTTGCCGACGCTTCGCGCCCCATACATTCGACCGGCTTATTGGGGGCAACCGTTTCCGGGGTATTCATGCCGATGTAGCGCACGATCTCGCCTCCCTCGATCTTGATCGTATCTCCGTCAACCACACTCACGACCGTAGTGAATACGCCGCCATGAGTAGCCTGCGGAGTCGCAGAGGGACTAGGCGCCATAGGGGTTACACTGGGAAAATTAGCGGGTACAGCATCTTGTTTCGTCACTGAATATTGCATCGCAACGCTATAGATTACCCCGGCCAACAGAAGAATTATTCCGCTCAAACGGATCGCCTTTTTCCGGGTCATAAAGCTGGAAAGCACAGAGGTGACAATTTTTTGCATACCGGTAAACCTATTGGTGATTATAAGCGGCTGGGAGAAAAAATCAAAAAAAGGCAAAACGTCGAGGATATGAGACAGCCTTTTCCTTTTACTGGTGGGCGCATCAGGACTCGAACCTGAGACCTTTTCAATGTCAATGAAACGCTCTAGCCATCTGAGCTATGCGCCCTAATACTATGAATTATACCTTCTTTTCCTCCGCTTGACCACCTCTATGAGGTACTCTACACTTAAGTAAAGTATGCTGAAACTGCTCGGAAAAGCGCTGGCTGCGGTATTTGATTTCCTCCAGGGAATCGTGGCTGTCGCGGCAGTAATGGTCATGATTTACCTTTTTGTCATGTCACCGCAGGAAGTGAGCGGTCACTCCATGGAACCCAATTTCCAAAACGGCGACTATATCCTTACTAATAAAATTATCTATAAGATACAAGACCCCAAGCGCGGAGACATCGTCATATTCAAGTCGCCCTCCAACAAAGATATCGATTACATCAAGCGTGTTATCGGATTGCCGGGAGAAACCGTCATGCTCAAAGAACAGCACTTCTACATCAACGGCAAACTCCTTGAGGAGAAGTATGATTATAAAAAACCGGTATACGGCGAATCGTTCATGCAGGAAAATGAAGTGATAGATATCCCCCAGGATCATTATTTTGTCATCGGGGACAACCGTCCGGGCAGTTCCGACTCCCGGGAATTCGGGCCGGTGAACAAATTTGACTTCATCGGACAGGCATTCCTCCGGTATTGGCCAACCAGTACCGTCGGGCTTGTGCCAAAACCCCAGTACGACTTCTAAAGGGGGTGATTATTTTTTGCCTGCGAGCTTCTCGTGGACCTGCTTGAGGGCTTGACTGGTGGTTTCTAAGTTGCCGCGGATGACAAACACTACCCGAGCTTCCACTTTGGATTGGGTAATTTTTACCAACCCGTTGACCGACTGCGCTAAATCTTTGGCGATTGCATCCAATTCATCGGAATGGATCCGTTCAATTTTGTGCGACGGCTGCTGATCGGAATTTGCCTTCAGCCGGCGTGCAAGATCCTCGGCCCTCCGTACGGATGCACTTTCGGACAATATGGTCTTGTACGCATCGACCATGAGTTTGACGTCATTAAGACCCGCGATGGCCCGTGCATGACCCTCAGTGATGGCTCCGGACACTAACCCATCTTTGATCGCGTCAGGAAGGGCCAGCAGCCGCATGGTATTGGACACATACGATTCGCTTTTTCCGATCCGTTTGGCAATCATGGTGACCGCGAGTCCGAATTCTTCGATAAGCCGCTGGAACGCGAGTGCCCGGTCAATGGGATTGAGGTCAACGCGTTGGACGTTCTCAACGAGCGCCATCTCCAACATGCCCTTGGCGGATGTTTCTTTGATGATGACCGGAACGGTCGTGAGCCCGGCGACTTTTGAAGCTCTCCACCGTCGTTCTCCTGCGATAATCTGGTATCCCGCCGGCGTTTTGGCGATGACGAGCGGCTCGATAATGCCGTGTTCTTTGATGGAATCGACGAGATCAGCCAGCTGCTCGGGATTGATCATGCTCCGCGGTTGCAGCGGGTTCGGCTGTAAGAGATCCAGGTCTAAGTGCAGGATTTGTTGGGTATCTGCCATTGCTTTATCCGTGCGAGGGCAAGACCGACACGTACCGTTTACCACGTTTTGTGATAAAAGAAACTACACCGGCGATCGTCGCAAATAAGGTGAAATCCTTCCCCATATCTACGCCGGTTCCGGGATAAAATTTCGATCCTTTTTGCCGGACGAGCACATTGCCGGAAATTGCCCGCTGTCCGCCATAAATCTTCACGCCCAAACGTTTCGATATGGAATCCTTGTTGCCTTTGGCGGTTCCGCCTGCTTTTACGTGTGCCATAAATTATTTCTTTTGAAAAATATAAAATTCGCGTCGTACCACTGCTTGCGGACGACTATACTCTATAGGTCCAGTGAGCAGAGTATATCCGAGGCTTTCACATCTGTCAACAACATTTTTCACGCGCAGTATTCTTCGATGAATCATATACACAGGCATGGCCATGACGACCCGTGCTTTGGGTTTGAGAAGACTTGCCCATTCCCGGAGCGCGCCGATATACAATTTTTCCAAGCCCTTTAGCACATTTTTTACTTTGTCCGGAGTAAGTTTGGACACATCTTTGCTGTCAACCGTCTCACCCATAAAGGGCTCTGTGGCAATCGCATCAATACTCCCGCTCGCTACATGGCCCGAAAGATGGGTCGCATCTGCCACGATAATATTGGCGTATAACGGGTCTATAGATGAATATTGGCGGCGCAACCATTCCAAATTTTTCTTCGCATTGGCGACGGCTTCTTCCGATATGTCACTCCCTACCGTGTTAGCACCGCGGAGTAAACTCTCTGCGACGATTGTTCCTACCCCGCAAAACGGATCCAAAAGCATCGGGTGACGATCGGATGCTGGAGAGCTCCCCGCCAGCGCAATGTTTACAATCATGCGGGCAACTTTCGGAGGCAACATACCGGCCTTTGGGTCAGGCGCCGGCCTGCCGAAATCCCGTGCATTCCAATCTTCAAAATCCTGTACCGCGCGCGTAATACCGATCCAGTACTCGGTTGCGTCCCCAATGACAACAAGCTCAGTCACTTGCTGTTTGGAGATAACCACGCTGGAAAGCGTTTCATTCTGTTTGGTCTCGACATACCGGGCGGAAATGCCGCGTGCGGATAATAGTTTTTTACAGGCCGTCAGTATGGCCGGAGTCACATGAGCACGTCCGTACGCACTGATACCAAACGTTATATGTCTGTCCTGTACGTGCGTAACCAATTCCGAAAAAAGCAGATCCGTATCAAGCTCCGGCATCTTCGACACGATGTCTACAATTTTTACCGTGCCGCCCAGCAAATGAATCATTTTCTGCGAATCTACATCTTCTGATACGATACTAACTCCCTCGATAAGAGGGGCAGCCTTGGGATAAAAAGATTGGAGCTCTAAGAGGGAAAGGTGCGGAGTTCTTCCGAAAATAAATGCGGTTTGTTTCATGCCTCAGGCGACCGAAAGAATCTCCAGGCGGGTAAGCTGCGCTCGAAATCCCCTGGCCCGTCGGTAATTTACCTTGGACTTGAATCGGTGGATATCGATTTTTTCGCCTTTTTCCTGTGCAATGATCTTTGCCGTTACCTTGTGCCCTTTGACCACGGGCTTGCCGACTTCAATTTTTTTTTCATCATGAACCAACAAAACATCAGGAAGTTGTATGGTATCCCCGACGCTCCCTGCCATTTTATCCACGACAATCACGTCTTTTGGGGCGACCTTAAATTGTTTGTTACCAACGCGTACTACAGCGAACATAGGCTCATATTATATAGCTTCTGACTATCCAATTGCAATGCTTCCTTCGTCCGACCCGATTCTCCGAAGCGCCAGCAGCAGGCCAAATGCTAC
>JBBTWM010000065.1:0-7039 GCA_038062795.1 Patescibacteria group bacterium
ACTATCCGGCATACACTTCCAAGTATAACAAGGGGGGTTTCTAAATGAAACGGGGGGTAAACTGCCGGTTTATTTTTTGAGCAGTTTGGAAAGTCTGGATTTGGTCCGTGCTGCAGCGTTTTTATGGATAAGATGCCGTTTCACTGCTTTATCGAGCGCACTTGTTGCCGTGGTAATGGATTTTTGTGTCGGAGATTTCCGCGCTTTTTTTACCAAGGACTTGAGTGTCGCTTTGTTTTTTGTGTTCTGTTTGGTGATCGCACGGTCATGACGAAGCTTCTTTGCTGCTTGTTTTGTGATTGGCATAGGGGAAAGTATACCGTACTTGGCACTATCGGGTCAAGATACCTCTGATCTATAATAGGGAAGTTATGAAGCGATTGTGGGACCTCGCGTTTAAAAAACAAACCACCGTCGGATCGGCGGCCATGGTACTCGCGTTCATGGTATTGCTTTCCCGCGTGCTCGGACTCATCCGTGACCGTTTACTGTCGACGTATTTCGCCCCTGAGGAGCTCGGAGTATATTTTGCCGCATTTCGGATTCCCAACGTCATTTTTGAATTATTGGTTATGGGAGCGCTTACGGCGGCGTTTATTCCCGTCTATACGAAATATCTCTCTGAGAATCGCGAACATGATGCAGAGCGGCTTGCCACGGTGCTCATCAATCTCAGTGTCATGATCCTCGCCATCGTGTCAATTCCGTTGTTTATCCTAGCCCCTTGGATTTCCCGATTACTTGCTCCCGGATTTAATGAGTTACAGATTGTAGAAATGAGTACCTATACGCGGTTTATTCTTCTGTTTCAGGTAGCACCCCTACTTGTCGGCAATGTATTAACCGGCATACTGCAGTCACATAGTCTTTTTCTTATACCAGCTGCCGCGCCCGTGTTGTATAACATCGGCATCATTATCGGGACCGTGGCATTGTCTTCGGTTTGGGGGCTATGGGGTCCTGTTGTAGGAGTTGGCATTGGGGCAGTGCTTTTTGTCGCGATTCAGATTCCACTCATTCTTCGCTTAGGGTATCGCCATACATTGGAAATCAATCCTACGCTCCCGGGTGTACGCGAGGTCGGCAGGCTCATGGGGCCCCGAACTTTGGGACTGGCTATCGCGCAAATTGACATAACCGTTGATTTGATTCTTGCGAGCTTATTGGGTTCCCGTATGGTCACCATATTTAATTTTGCCCAGCATTTACAGCAGTTGCCGGTCGGGCTTTTCGGAACGACTATTGCCCAAGCGGCGCTGCCGTCTCTCTCCCAGTTTTCCGCCAAAGATAAAACCGAGGAATTTATCGCAACCATCCATATGGCAATCCATCAAATATTGTTTTGGGTATTACCCTCGTCAGTTTTGTTTATGGTGCTTCGGATCCCTATCGTTCGGTTAGTGTTTGGAGCGTCACGTTTCGACTGGGCGGCAACGGTCGATACAGGAATGACGCTCTCTGCATTCAGCATTTCTTTGTTTGCTCAGGCGCTCATTCATATATTGGCGCGGGGCTTTTATGCGATGTATGACAGTAAAACTCCGGTGGCCGTAGGGATAGTGACCGTACTTATTAATTCGGTATTGAGTACGTTATTTATCCTGGTATTTCATATGCCGGTCTGGTCGCTTGGGTTATCTACGTCAGTTGCCAGTATTATCAATGCATTCGCGCTATTGTATTTGCTTGATCGGAAAATGCGGGGTATCATCTCACGCTCGCTTTTGGTCCCGGCGGCCAAAATGGGGGTTGCGGCATTCGTGACCGGGGCCGCTCTGTACATCCCGCTCAAGTTGCTCGATCAGCTTGTGTTTGATACCACGCGCACATTCGGTCTTATGCTGCTCACCGGTATCTCCGCGGGCCTGGGTGTCATCACATACTTTTTTCTGTCGTGGGTATTAGGAGTCTCTCAGGTGTACGCGGTGCTCAAGGTAACGAAGAAAATTCAGGCGCTCAGGGGATTCTTCTTAGAGCCGGCGCAGGAAGTGGTGAACGGCGGGGCATCGGATAAACTGTCGTAATTACGGCTCCGGTCAATTTGTCTTCTTCGACAATTCCAATATAGCGACACTTTGCGCGGACAAGAAAATATCGGTCGCGAGCGAACCTTCCGAAACATCGTAGGAGGTCGTTGTGTCCTTGCCGAATAACAATCGTTGACGGAGTTGATATGTACCGGGGGCGAGGTTAGTGAATTTGACCGGTACCTGTTCGCTATGGCTCCCGTTGGCGTCAAAGTTCACCAGGAGTACGCGTGATATGTCGTCCCGAACGGAGGCAAATCCGGTTACCCATGATCCTTCGCCGGAAAGCTGCAGCCGGGTGCCGGCCATCGCGTCCAAAAAATTGTATATGTGATACCGCGGTTTTTTACGGAGCCCGTTATCGTCATGGGTGATAAGCCCCCATCCTGTACCGTCTGATTGCAGTGGGCCGTCTTTCAGTTGAAAACTAAACAAATATGCCGGTCCTCCGGAAATCAATTGTCGGATAACAGCGGTCGCATGCGCCGCCGCATAGGTACTCCCGTATGCCGCGCTTTTGCTGCCGGTAAAGCCGAATTCCGTGATGAGTTTAGGCAGCAATGTGTAGTTGGGATAGGGGAGGAGCCATTGGATAATATTGCGTTGGTCGGTGGCAAACCGTTCCGGCTCGGCAAGGTAGGAATGCCAGGCAAAAAAATTTACTCTGACCCCGGATTCGACAAGCGCGAGAATCCAACTTTTGTATAACCCCGTTGTGACCGGGCCACCGAGATAAAAGGTGTTGACGTTTTGGGCATTGTTGGCCCCTGTGGCAGCGTACCGGTAAAGGGTTAGATAATTTTTTTCTCCTCCCAATTTCCATGAGCCGAACTGTGCAAGATCCGGTTCGTTCCAGACTTCGTAATAGATGCCGCTCATATTGCGTTCGCCCCTGCCGCTATAGTGTTCTATCGTTTTTTGTACAACTTGAGCCCATTCATTCCAATCATTCGGAGGGTTAATAATATTGCCCTCCTTTGCTATGACACCCGGCATGTAAGAAAGTGCTAGCACGGGTTTGGCTCCTATGGAGGTAACCGTATTGATGACCGCATCCAGTTTGGACCAATTAAACGTTAACCCGTTTCCGTCCCGGCCGACAACGTCATAATGGTCATAGAGGTGATCGAGGCGTATGAGTTTGGGTTTAAGTGCTTTGACATCATTGGTAATGGACGCAAGCATGTCGGTCGATTCTTCCCCTCCCTGGGCAAAGGCGTGATAGAAGTCCGTTTTGATAACTTCCAGCTTGGATGTTGTATCTACTATTATATTTGCCGGCGCACCGGCTGCCCGGGACATCAGGGTAATCGTCTGTCCGACCGCCATGATAAAAAGCGGCAAAAATATAAGAAGCGCGAGAAACGATATGACCGACGTCGTTCTTCCCGTTGCCTGCCGCATGAAAATACTCATGATTGTTGTCTCCTCAGGTAAGGCACCATAGATCCGGTAAGGATGAAGAGCATCCCTAATCCCAGGAGCATCAGGGTGTTTTCCGTAGATCCGGAAACCGGAACAGCGCTTCCTGAAGCGCCGTTTTCGTCACCTGTTGCGACAATGAACGCGAGCGTCGCTGTGTGAGAAGTACCCGTGTCGGGATCCTGTGCTGCGACAACTATGGTGTGCGGGCCGGATGTGAGAGGTTCAGCCAAGGTATAGGTCCAGTTGCCATTGGCATCGGCCGTGACCGTCACGGTGATCGGATCTGAGTAGACGGTTATGGTGACCGTACTTCCGGCAGGAGCTTTTCCTAGAATGGTGGGTTGGGTGGTGATAACGGATGAATTTTTGATCGGACTGAGAATCGTTACCGCAGAGGTGCTGGCACTGTCGGATGCAGCCTCAGTAGGGGTCAGTGTCGGCGTGAGGGTAATGGTCGGTGTAATGCCGGCGGCAGTCGTCGGGGTAGGGGTGGCTCCTTCCGCGCCCGTGATGGTAATGGTGGAAGGAACGGAACTCGTTAACGCGTTTGTGCTGCCTTCATTGAGTGCTCCGACAAAGGTATCGGAAGAAAACCGTACCGCTATGGGAGCTGAGGTTGCGGCAAGTGCTTTAAATTTGATAGTAGCAACCGTTCCGGTTCCGGTAATCGGGGTGGTTGTATTAGTCGCCCCGAGTGCGATGGATGCTGTACCATTACCGACTGTTCCCGATGAGAGAATGTTGGGGAACATCGTGCCATTATGGATCCATTCCGCCTCGAGTTTAGCAGGATCAAACGTGATGTTCAGTTCCACAGCGACAATTTGATTGGCTGCCGTGTCCATGCGTGCTTCCAACGTGAATTCTTCATTGACTGTTTTGGTAATGGTGGTAGGGGTGAGCGTGAGCGTGGTTGCCGGCGCTGCTTTTTTCCGAAGTTCCTGGTTGCGCATGGATACAAAAACAGTGGCAGGGATAGCCAAAAAAAGAATCAAAGAAACCACAATAATAACAACTCGTTTCATGCCTATTACTCATTATGATAGAGTATTATGGTAATGGCAATAGTGCGATATTGGGCAAGTCCCAAAACCTCTTGACACGAGTTAGCACTCGATGTATATTAGTGCTAATATGGACGCAGTAACCGATTTGACGCCACGACAGATACAGATTCTCAAAGCAATTATCGATGAATACATTGCGACTGCCGAAGCCGTGGGAAGTGAAACGCTGGAAAAAAAGCACAATTTGGGGGTATCTCCGGCAACAATCCGCAATGAGATGGTCCGTTTAACCGAGTTGGGGATGCTGAGCCAGCCCCACACGTCATCCGGCCGGGCTCCGACACCCGTTGCTCTCAAATATTACGTTGATCAGCTTATGAAGCCCAAGGATTTGTCTGTGGCAGAAGAAGTGGAAGTAAAAGAAAAGGTGTGGAATTACCGGCAGGAAATCGATAAGCTGCTCCGCGAAGCGACCAAAGCCCTTGCAGAAAAAACCAAAACACTCGCCATTACCGCGACCAATGAAGGAGACCTGTATTACTCCGGCGCGGCCAATATATTAGACATGCCGGAATTTTATGATTACCAGCTTACCCATGATTTATTGGGGACGCTGGATGAATATGATTTTTGGTGGCACGTGCTGGAACTTCATACTGATCCGTTTTCTGTTTTGCTTGGTGACGATTTGTCGACCGGCGCACTTACCCAATGCGGATTTGTCTATTATAAGTTCAAAACGCCGCATGTGTCGGGAGCTATCAGCGTGGTCGGTCCTTCCCGGTTGAATTATTCTGCAGTGATTCCCGTGGTGAGGTATCTGGGGAACCTGATTAACGAATTTGCAAGTTAACAGGAACAGAGATATTTTCATGTTGCCTATGAAACCAACAAAAAAAATACATACACAAAGTATACCGATTGTTGATGAGCCCAAAAACGTCGTCGATCGGGAGGCGGAAGAATGGAAAATGAAATACATGCGGGCCCTTGCTGACTATCAGAATCTGGAGAAGCGAAGCAGCGCGCGCGTTACCGAGGTGCGGCAATTTGCCGGAGAGATTATTCTTTCCCGTTTACTGCCGGTTGTCGATACCTTCGGCAAGGTGAAAGATCACCTCAACGATCCGGGTCTGGATTTAGCATATAAAGAACTTGTGAGCGTGTTAGTAGAGCAGGGAGTGGAGCGTATAGAAGTGCTTGGCCGTCAATTTGATCCGACGCACATGGATTGTATCGAGGTAGTAGAAGGAAAAGAAAATCAGGTTATGGAAGAAGTAGCACCGGGATACCGGTTTCGCGGTAAGGTTCTGCGGGTCGCCCGGGTAAAAGTAGGGGGCATGGCGCCAAAAAGTAATTAATTCTTCAAAGAAAGGAGAAACATATGGCAAAAATTATCGGCATTGATCTCGGAACCACCAATTCATGCGTGGCGGTTATGGAGGGAGGGGCTCCCAAAGTAATCCACTCAGCAGAGGGACGGAATGTCATTCCGTCCGTCGTCGATCCCATAAAAAATATTGTGGGTGATGTCGCCAAACGGCAAACGGTGTTGAAGCCTAAATCAACCGTGTTTTCCGTCAAGCGATTAGTCGGACGCAAATATTCCGATGCGTCAGTCCAAACGGATGCCAAATGGCTCCCATATACCATAAAAGCCGGCAAAAATGATATGGCAGTAGTCGAGGTAGAGGGAAAAATATTTACTCCCCAGGAAATTTCTGCCAAGATTCTGTCCAAGATAAAGGCAGATGCAGAAAAGTATTTGGGAGAACCGGTGAAACAAGCCGTTATTACGGTGCCTGCATACTTTGATGATTCTGAGCGTCAGGCGACCAAGCAGGCAGGAGAGATTGCCGGACTTGAGGTCTTACGTATCTTAAACGAGCCGACGGCAGCCGCTCTTGCCTACGGACTGGACAAAAAAAACGTGCACACAATAGCGGTCTATGATTTGGGAGGTGGCACCTTTGATATTTCCATCCTTGAGTTAGGGGAGGGGGTATATGAGGTAAAAGCCACCAACGGAGATACGCATTTGGGCGGCGATGACTTTGACAAAAAGATTTTGGATTATCTTGCCGATGAATTCAAAAAAGAACACGGGGTAGATCTTCGTAAAGACAGCCAGGCCCTGCAACGCCTGCGTGATGCGGCAGAAAAAGCCAAGATTGAACTCTCGAGTTCGCTGGAGGCAGAAGTCAACCTTCCGTTTATCACCCAGGGGAAGGACGGCCCACTGCATCTGGTCGTCAAAATGACGAGAGCCAAGCTCGAGACTATTGTGTTGGATCTGATCCAGAGGTCCATCGAGCCGGTGAAGAAATGTTTGACCGACGCCAAACTCAAAGTTGCTGATATCAATGAGATCGTCATGGTGGGAGGAATGACCCGCATGCCGAAAGTTGTGGAAGTGGTCAAAGACTTTTTCGGCAAAGAGCCCAATGCATCAGTCAATCCTGATGAAGTGGTCGCGATCGGGGCAGCCGTACAAGCAGGGGTCTTGTCAGGAGAAGTCAAGGATGTCGTGCTTCTGGATGTCACCCCGCTTACGTTAAGCGTTGAGACATTGGGGGGAGT
>JBBTWM010000065.1:7139-8567 GCA_038062795.1 Patescibacteria group bacterium
ACGGAAAAGAAAGATAAGATCGAGGCGCACAACAAAGCCGACAACATGATCTATCTGGCTGAGAAAACCCTTAAAGATGCAGGGGATAAAGCCAAGCCGGAAGATAAAACGGCAATAGAGGAAAAAGTAAAGGCGCTCAAGGAAATTCTGGAAACAGGAAGCAAAGAAGATCTGGAGACAAAAACGAGTGAGCTTTCCGATCTTGTCCAAAAAGTCAGCGCCTCTATGTATCAGAATCCGCCATCCGGAGGTGCTGAGGGCGCTCCCGCTGACGCAGCCGCCGGAGCTTCTGGTGCTGAAGAGAACGGAGAAAAAAAGCCGGATGATAAAGGAAAAGCAGAAGAAGGGGAAGTGGTGAGCTGACCGGATGACCCGGGATCCATCTTCTGATGCAAAATAAGAAAATGCCTCGTGTTTGCGGGGCATTTTTGATCATAAATCAATATATAATGAAAATGTGGATTCCGACTCGGTGGCCGGAATGACAGAAAAATTATGCCAACAAAACGGGATTTTTACGAAGTATTGGGGATAAGCAAGTCTGCGTCCGCCGCAGAGGTGAAGGCTGCGTACCGCAAGCTCGCTCTTGAATGGCATCCCGACAGGAACAAGGCGGCCAATGCCAACGAAAAATTCAAGGAAATAAATGAGGCATACGCGGTGCTTTCCGAACCCAAAAAGAAAGAAACCTACGACCAATTCGGCCATGCTGCATTCCAGCCTGGTGCAGGCGGGGGTGCAGGCGGACAAGGCCCGTTTGGCGGCGGATTCGGCCAACAGGGGCCGTTCCAATATTATTATTCTTCTTCCGGCGGTCAGCAGGGTAGTAGTCCCTTTGGCAGCGATTTTATCGATCCGTTTGAAATATTCGAACAATTTTTTGGCGGCGGATTCGGCCAGGGTAGGCAAGCGCGCCGTCCGCATCCTGCGTACGAAATCAACGTTGATTTTATGGATGCGGTAAGGGGAGTTACCCGCGAAATCCATGTGCCCCGCGGTGCGGCTGGGGAAGGGTCGGTGAGAAAAACGATTAAGATTCCGGCAGGAGTTGATACCGGAAGCCGCATACGATTTGATGAATTCGATCTCGTATTATCCGTTCGCCCGGACAAGCGGTTCCACCGCGAAGGCGACGATATCGTGATTACGGAAGATATTCCGTTTTCTATGGCCGCCCTGGGCGGCGTGTTGGATGTTCCCACTATAGATGAAAAAGTAAAAATCCGCATCCAGCCGGGCACGCAGCCGGGGACGTTAATCCGGCTACGCGGCAAGGGTGTGCCGCACGTGCGTGGCAGCGGCAGAGGCGACCAGTATGTGAAAGTCCAGATCAAGGTGCCGACGCACCTGTCCCGCCGGCAACGGGAGCTGCTGGAAGAGCTGGAAGGAGATGTCTGAGTTCTAAAAGCTATTGCACCACCCTGTAGA
>JBBTWM010000066.1:0-1336 GCA_038062795.1 Patescibacteria group bacterium
GCGCCCGACCGAAGGACACCTCCACATTGTGACTCAGGCAATCACAGAAATTACCAGAATTTTTGAGCGGATAGGTTTTGCCCGCGTACGTCACCCGGAAGTCGATTGGGACTACTACGCCTTTGAATCGCTCAATATGCCTGCAAATCATCCCGCACGTGACGAATGGGAAACATTTTTCATAGAGTACCCGGGCAAGCCGGGTCGTGACCCCCATAAACAAAAAATTGTCTTGACTCCTCATACCAGTAACGGTCAGGTGCGCGAGATGGAAAAGGGGAAACTGCCTATCCGTATGATCAATATCGCCAAATGCTACCGGCGTCAGATTGACGTATCACATACTCCCATGTTTCACCAATTTGAAGGGTTATATGTTGATAAGGACGTATCCATAGGGAATTTAAAAGGAGTGTTTGACTATTTCGTCAAACAATTTTTCGGTTCTTCCCGCACAACGAGATTACGGCCATTTCATTTCCAATTTACTGAGCCGTCATTTGAGGTAGATATCAACTGCGGTATATGTCTTGGTACCGGCAAACTTGCCGACGGAACTGTGTGTAAACTGTGTAAAGCGGGCTGGCTGGAACTCGGAGGCGCCGGTATGGTACACCCGGTGGTTTTACGAAACGGCGGCGTAGACCCGGAACTTTATTCAGGATTTGCGTTCGGATGGGGAATTGAACGCACCAGCATGATGAAGTCGGGAACGAAGTTAGATGATATCCGATTGTTATATTCAAATGATATACGGTTCCTGGAACAGTTCTAAATATTAATGTGTCATTCTCGCGAAAGCGAGAATCGGTATTCGTTTTACTATTAAAAACCAAAACCGATCCCCGACTAGATCGGGGATGACAAAAACAAAATTATGAACATACTTATCCCTGACCATTGGCTTCGGGAATATCTCAAAACAAAAGCAACACCCGGGCAAATAAAAGAATACCTATCCCTGTGCGGCCCTTCTATCGAACGCATATACGGGACTGGCGATGAAGCCGTCTATGACGTCGAAGTTACCGGAAACCGGCCGGACGGAATGTCCGTTATGGGAGTAGCACGGGAAGCTGCAACCATATTACCCAGATTCGGCGTCGCGGCACGGCTCACCGGTAACCCGTATCAGAGCAACGCAGTTTTTCCAAAAACACAAAATAAACTACCGCTCACCATAAAGACTGACTCGGTACTTAATCCCCGGTGGACATCCGTAATTTTTGATAACGTTACGATCAAACCGTCGCCTGCTTGGCTTACCCGATACCTTACGCTCGCCGGCATCCGCTCGCTCAATAACGTGATAGACATCACCAATTTTCTCATGCGC
>JBBTWM010000067.1:0-6189 GCA_038062795.1 Patescibacteria group bacterium
CGAAGATAGTCTCCTCCGGCAAGGAATACTTTTTGGCAATCGGCGGCGGATTCATGGAAGTGCGTCCCAAAGGCGAGGTATCTATTCTGGTGTCGCGAGCGGTTCATGCAGACGAGATAAATGAAACCGAGATCCGCAAAGCCATGGATTCGGCCAAAACACTGATTGCGAGGAAAGCAAAAGGTGAAGAGCTCGCCCAAGCTGTCGCAATTCTCCACCGTACCATTCTGGAGCTTAAGGTCAGTAAGCGGAAACACAAAGCCTCACCGTTCCGTACGTAATACGTACTCCCCATTTGTATTGACATTTGCATTTTGCCGTGTGGTATACTTCTTTAAACCCGATTTATGACCGTTGCGGAAATCATGTCCAGAGCAGTAATGACGGTAACCCCAGATACCACGTATCGTGACCTCTGTAAAAAGATTTTTTCTACGCATATCCATACCTTGCCGGTCGTCAATCAGGAGAACAAACTAATCGGCATCGTCACCAGGAAAGATATTCTCGAGCGGCTCTACCCCAAATATCAGGATGTCATGGATTATCTCGAGACCCCACAGGATTTTGAGGCTATGGAAGAGCGGATACGCGAAATGGCTCCGATACAAGCCCGCGATATCATGTGCCGGACGGTTATTTTTTCGCGCGAGTCGACGTTGGTTATGCGGGCATTGTCCCGCATGATTGTACGTCACGTGGATCAGCTGCCGGTATTAAATGATGAAGATGAGGTGGTCGGCGTCATTACCAAAGGGGATATTTTTTATTCGCTTTTCCGCAAAAATTTCGGGGGTAAAACAAAGTCCGGCGGGAGTAAACAGCACGCGGGTAAGCGCCATCGGACAAAGAAGAAGCAAACCTAATACACCAAACACCCTGTTTTGTTTACACCGCAATAGAGTTGACGGGGAGGGGTATTTTTGGTATCTTAAACCATGCACCTTACGGAAATCAAATATATTTTTGTTTCGGGCGGCGTGCTCTCCGGATTAGGAAAGGGCATTACGAGCGCCTCTATTGGCTTACTGCTTCAGGCCCGCGGGTATAAAGTCTCCCTGGTCAAGTTTGAAAATTACTTAAACGTAGATTCCGGCCTCATCAACCCCATAGAACACGGGGATCCGTTCCTGTGCGATGACGGGACCGAAGCGGATATGGATATGGGCACGTACGAGAAATTTTTGGGAAAAAATGTCCACCGCCATAATTTCGTTACCATGGGCCAGATTTACTCCGCAGTGATAGGCCGCGAGCGAAACTTCGAATACCAGGGCGAGGATGTGGAGGCTATTCCGCATATTACCGATGAAATCCTCAAGCGTATAGAGATTGCCGCCAAAAAGGATGATGCCGAAATCGTGGTCATCGAGCTCGGGGGCACGGCAGGAGAGTACCAGAACATGCTCTATTATGAGGCCTCGAGGATTCTAAAAACCGTCAAAAAGGCGCCGGTCGTGCATGTCCATGTCAGTTATTTGCCTACCCCGCATCACTTAGGTGAGCCGAAAACGAAGCCGACACAGCTGTCGGTTAAATTCCTCTTGTCTATGGGTATACAGCCGGATTTCATCGTCTGCCGCGGCGAAAAGGCGATCGATATACGCAGGCGTGAACGGCTTGCCATGTTTTGTAATGTAGCCCCTGAAAACGTCATCAATAACCCGGACGAGGCTACGCCCTATGCGGTGCCCCAAACACTGGAAGCACAGGGGTTTGCGCAAAAAATATTAGCGCTGTTTAATCTGCCGGACAGAGCCGCCGACATGACGCAGTGGTATGCATTGCTGGACCGGGTCAAGGCAAGCAAAAAGAAAGTCATAGAGGTAGCGATTGTCGGTAAGTACTTCGGTACGGGAGATTACGAACTCCGGGATTCCTACGCCGCGCTTATGGATGCACTCGACCACGCGGGGTGGGCAGAAGGAGTTACCGTAAAAACCCGGTGGGTGAATTCACAAAAAATCGAAAAAGGGGCTTCGGCAGAGTCACTGCTTTCCGGGGTCTCCGGTGTCATTGTGCCGATCGGATGGGGTCCCAGAGGGGTCGAAGGCATGTTAGAGGCAATCCGGTATGCCCGTGAGCAGAAAATTCCGTACTTGGGGCTTTGTTACGGTATGCAGTTGGCTGTCGTGGAATACGCGCGTAATGTGCTGGGTCTTAAGGGAGCCAACACGACTGAGTGCGACGAAGCAACGCCGTTTCCCGTGATCCACATGAATCCGATGCAGGAAGAGAACCAAAAACGCCGCGCCTATGGAGGCACCATGCGGCTTGGGCGTTGGGAATGCAAAGTAAAGCCCGGATCTCTCGCTGACCAGAGCTATCTAAAGCATAACGGGTACGCGAACGCCGGGGTAAAAACGGTATGGGAACGGCATCGCCACCGGTATGAATGTAACGATGTGTACGCCAAGCAGCTCGAAGCGAAAGGATTGATCATTACCGGCCGGTCGACGGTCGAGAATCTGGCAGAAATTGTCGAATTGCCGGTACGTGACCACCCGTTTTTCTTAGGTACCCAGTATCATCCTGAGTACCGATCGAGTCCCTTGGTGCCGCACCCGTTGTTTATCACCTATGTCCGCGCTTGTATCAAGCGTGCGGGAATGGTAAAATAAGCCTCTTACACTATGGCAAACCACATTGTTTGGAATGGTATGGATGGAGAAAAGGAATTGCACGTCGATTTCCACGTCGGCGATACGGTGCGTGTGCACTATAAACTCATCGAAAAAGAAAAGGTCGCCGGTAAAACGAAGCGTGAGGTAAAAGAAGAAACCCGCGAGCGCATCCAAATATTCGAAGGCATCGTTATCGCAATCAAGGGAAGTGGCGCGAATGCGATGTTTACGGTACGCAAAATCGGGGCCGCCGCAATCGGTATTGAACGTATCTTTCCGCTTATTTCTCCCTGGATCAGAAAGATGGAAGTGAAAAAACACGGAAGTGTGAGACGCGCGAAACTGTATTACCTGCGCGGAAAAATCGGAAAAGAGGCAAGCCGTGTCGCAGAAGCAGTACCATCCCCCGCATCGAAGTAAGGTTGGTAAAGTAGGGGATCAGTTGACGCGGTATTTGGTATCGGGAGGGTGTTTTGCCCGCATATCCATATCCCAGATTTTGCGTTGGGCCCGATAAATGCTGACAAGAAGCAATACAATGTTCGCGCTCAAAAATGCCAGTAATAACGGGACAAAAATAATCCGGTCAAGATAGATAAGCATGGTATTTAACACAATCACCAATATGCGGATTTCCGAAGGTCCGATGCCTTCGTTTGCCATTTCGAATTGTCCGGTGACACCGAAGTACAATATGATGTGTACAAAATACGCGGCGCTGATAGCAAGTACCACAAACAGGATGTATTTGTATTCATACGGGGTCAGGAACCAGTAACTGATAACGATCGAGCACAAGAAAAGATAGTCGAGAAAGTGATCCATATAGAATCCCCATTTGATGAGTCCGGTATTATGTGCCCGTCCGACTTCGCCATCGAGACGGTCGGTGATATATTGTCCCATGACGCCCAGCGACATAATCCATAAGTAGGCAATGTTTTCTGTAGCAAGGTAGCCGCCCAGGATGATGAGTGCAATCCAGAGTATCGTCGCAAGCGTGAGGTGGTAGGTTTCCAGCCACGGAGGAAGATGCGGGAGAATTTTTGCAACGAGCGCGTCTTCGAGCGTTTTGAGAAACCAGGTGCCGCGTTTATCTGAATATTTGTTGAACCGTTTCCGAAAGAGCATAGGGAGGCACTCACGTATCTTTTTTCTTGTCGAGCGTATCGAGTTTGAGGATTTTGACCCCGAAGTACACGATAAATGCCATAACGAGGAAGTTAATGAGGTCATTGAGGAAATCGCCCCACAGGATTTTTGCGGAACCGATTTGGAGGTATGCATCCTGAAGGCTGCTTAAATTGCGCATTCCCAAAGCAAGAAGGGGACTGCCGACGGCTAGCCCTACGACTCCCTGTTCCCGGACAAAATCGATAAACCCTTTCATACGGTACTATTATAGCAAGTCAGGGCACAGATCGCCGAGCGGGCAGTTTTCGCAGCTGTGTGGCCGCGCGGTGCATACGTAGCGCCCGTGCAGCGTCAGCAAATGCCCGAAATCAATCCAGTTTTCTTTTGGAATAAGTTTCATCAGGTCCTGTTCAATTTTTACCGGGTCTTTGTGGGTTGTTAAGCCAAGCTTATTAGACAGCCGGATACCATGCGTATCAATCACGATTCCTTCGGCTATGCCAAACGCGCTTCCCAATACCACGTTTGCCGTTTTTCTCGCGACACCCGGCAACGCGTCGAGTTCTTCCATAGTCTTGGGTACTTTGCCATGGAAGCAGTCCATGATCATTTTTGCCGCGGCTTGGATGTTTTTCGCTTTGTTGCCGTGGAAATTAATCTTCGTGATCATGGCGTCGATGTCTGCTGCTGAGGCGTCTGCAAAACTTTTGATCGTTTTATATTTGAAAAATAACGCGGGGGTCACCGTGTTTACCAATTTATCCGTACACTGCGCCGCAAGCATGGTGGCGACCAAGAGTTCAAACGGCGTAGAAAAATGGAGTTCTACTTCGGGGTGGGGCGTGGCTTTGTAAAGCCTGTGCATGATCTCCAGTGCTTTATCGTGTTTGGTCATTGTTTAGGGTGTCTATGCTGCAGGCCATGAGTGTACAGACCACCTGTCCGTTTTGCCGAGTGCAAATCCTACGACAAGTCCAAAAATGGTAATGTGTGAGCCATACGGGTCTGGAACCCTTTAATCCCACAACCAGTGACTTTCGTAGTGTATCATATCAAGGCTAAATATGATAAATGAGACACTATAAAAAGGGGTGTCTCAAATGATAATGATGTAGTTTGATATAGATGACCTTCACATTGGAACTCAGAAATATTCACAATCTTGGGAATATATCTTCATAAAATCTTAATATCACCAGGAGTACGATTTGACTATGAATATCAAATCTCAAGACGTAGATAAACGGGAATTAATCCGAAAATTACGATTGGTAAAAGATATTGTCAGTAAGTTAATTGATCAAATGGAAACAGGTCTTGATTGGGAATTAGCTCATACTCAATTAATTGTCGCCATTACCCAGCTAAAATCTGTGAGGAGGCAATTGGCTGTTCATCATCTCGTTGTCTGTATAGCCAATCGGTTGAGAACTGAACAAAACAAAGATTATTCAGAGCGCAATATTAGCGAATTTATTAAAACATTTAATTACATAAACTAATATGTCACCAAAAACATTAATTATCTGGATGCTCGTCTTTATAGCCTCGGTTGTTGGGATTGCGTTCCTTTTGACTGCCGGTCAGTCACCCACTCCTGCAACAGCTTCATTTTCAACTCAAGACACTGATCGCCCTAAAGCGGAAACGAGTAATACTTCAAGAAATCTCGGTGAGATAAAAGTGTCTGATGTAAAAGTTGAAGAGTACGCAGTTAAGAACGCTGGTACAAAACCACTACAAATCCTGAATGTTAATTCAAGTTGCGGCTGTACTGCTGGTCAAATTATTTACCAAGGTAAAACAAGTAAAGAATTTAGCATGCATACCCAAAGTGGGTTCGTCACTGAAATTGCTCCAGGAGATACCGCAACTGTACGTTTGACCTACCGTCCAGCCAGCATGCCTGTCTACGGATTAGTTGAGCGTGAAGTGTACGTCACGACCAATGATCCTACAAATGAAAAAATGATATTTAGCATTACGGCAAAGGTTAAATAATTATGGATACAAATTTTCTCTTTGGCATTTCCCTGACAGCCTCTTTTTTGGCCGGGGTACTAGCCTTGTTTGCCCCGTGTTGTATCACATTTCTCCTACCGTCCTACTTAGGAACGATCTTTAAAGAACGAAAGCGCGTCATGTATTACACACTTATCTTTGCGCTTGGCCTTGCATTTGTGCTCGTTCCTATCGCACTTGGTATTCGTTCAGCCATATTTTTCTTAGATGCCTATCACACACCCATCTATTACCTTGGAGCGTTAATCATGATCTTGATGGGTGTTATGACCTTAAAACCCATTTTCCACTTACCTCAATTTTTCCATGTCTCAGGGTTACAAGGCAAGAAAGTAAATACAGCAAGCGTGTTTGGATTAGGCCTTATGTCCGGTCTTACCTCAGCCTGCTGTGCGCCTGTCCTTTTTGC
>JBBTWM010000068.1:0-1028 GCA_038062795.1 Patescibacteria group bacterium
CCAATCGGCTTCTCGGTTAAAGCCATAGAAAGGCTTATTTTCCGTTGGTCCGGCTTCACGTCTTCTACCAAACAGGTGATTTCCTCACCGACTTTTGGTTCCGTACCCGGGGTAACCTTACTGATATGAATAAGTCCTTCGACTCCGGGTGTTAACTCCACAAAAATTCCATAGGGAGAGGTCCGGGTGACTTTGCCTTTCACTTGGGAGTCTTTTTCAAACATATCTAGGACATGTTCCCACGGATCCGGAAGCAATTGTTTCACCGATAACGTCACTTTCCCGGTCTTTTCATCCACACCGACCACTTTTACCTTGATCGTATCTCCTGTTTTGAGGTATTGGTTCGGATCATCCACTTTTTCCCACGCAATCTCGGATATATGCACCAACCCTTCTACCTCATGTTTGACACTATCCTTCTCGACCGCAAATTTAGCAAATGCGCCAAACGGAGCGACTCCGGTAATGGTCGCCTCGACCGTGGTATCCACGGGAATCACATCCAATAACTCTTTTTGTTTGGCAAGCACTGCTTCTTCGGTAATTGCCCGCTGGGAAAAAACGAGCCGGTTCGTCGCGGGATCGACTTCAATCACTTTTACCTTGATCCGTCTGCCTGATGCTTTATCGAGTTGTTTGGAAACAGCGCCGTCCAGTTGGCTCATCGGAATATAGCCGCGTATCCCGCCGTAATCGACGAGCACACCCCCGCGTACGGGATCACGGAGCGTCACATCCACAGCTTCGCCATTCTTTTGCACGTCAGCCAACGTCGTCCATCGTTTCTCAAGCAGGGATTTGCGGATTGATAACACGCTCTGACCCCGATCGTTTTCGGCAACGATCACTTGAGCCGCCACGATATCCCCCACCTTCAACTTGGAAAGCATGTCACGGTAATTTTCTATCTCCTTATCCATGACCACTCCCTCGGTCTTGCTGCCGGTATCAAGAGCGATCTCACGAGCTGAAATCCGCGTAATGGTCGCGTTGACGGTGTCGCCTTTCTTGAGTCCTTTGAGTTG
>JBBTWM010000069.1:0-12935 GCA_038062795.1 Patescibacteria group bacterium
TGTGATACATCCCATCAATTTACTAGCGTCTCAAATGTATCGCGACTTAAACAGTCCACCCTCTGTGAGGCACAGGCAAATCGAAATGCGGCTATTGCACCGGAAAGCGTAAAGAGATATACATGAATAGAATTTATCTCACACTCACCGATGCGGAAGAAAAAAGAAACGGCAGAGAGAATTGCAAATGTAGTCCTTGAGACTGCAAAATCCCGTGTCTACGGATTACCAACCACCCTCCCAAGCGCCATATATATCCATAGTGACGGAATGCGGGGCTTTCATGCAGATGAGGTTCTCGCCTATCTCAATCCACCTCTCCTCGCACGGATCGGCATCAAATTTTGGCAAGCAAGTGAATCCAATGACCACTTTCACGATAGTATCTTTTCAAGCCTGGAGGAACAATCTGATGCGCGGCCGGGAGTCACATTCAGCCACACACTGCTGTTTTGCCGGCTGAGCCGAATCTTCGGAAAAGATCCGATACACATCAAAGAACGGACTAACCACAGAAAACGATGAGCCGCCCTTACCCTTTGACTGCGGCTTTCAGTTCCTGAAGAATTGCCAGTATTTCTTCGGTAGAGTTGGTGTCCATACAGCGTACCCGCCACTCCGTGGCCCCGAAAAATCCATTAACATAAATCTTGTAGAACTTTTTGAGAATCGCGTAATGTTTCCTGTCTCCCCAGGTTTCGGAAAACAGCCGGACGTGACGCTCCATAACATCTAATAATTCCGGTGGTTTACCCTTATGCGGAGGAGTTGACCGGTCAAACGCCCACATGTTACTAAATATTCCCCTCCCGATCATCACGCCATCAACTCCATATTGCTTGTGTTTTTCCATCGCCTCGTTGGCATCTTTTACATCCCCGTTGCCGATAATGACGGTCGGTACATTCATTTTGTTCCTTATTTCAACGGCTTTGGCTATCTCATCCCAATGCGCCGGCACTTTGGAGAGCTCCGCTACTGTCCTGCCATGAATGACAAGCGCATTGATCTGTTGCTCTAGAAGGAATGAGAGCCAGGATTCAGTCACAATGTGTTTGGTGCCAATGCGTGTTTTGACACTTACTGGAAGAGCTACGCCAGCATCTTTGATCCCCGCTTTAATAGCTGCGATTGCTGATTTGGCCAGATCCGGTGTATCAATCATCCGTCCTCCACCCCCGTGCGCCATCACATTACGATCCGGGCATCCCATATTTATGTCGATGCCGGCAAAACCCATACCGGCGGCCACTTTTGCCGTCTCATAAATGGTCTCCGGATTTTTCCCCCATAGTTGCGCGATAATTGGCTTTTCCTCTGGGGTGAAAAGAAAATTATTTCGTACAGCGGTTCTGCCAGGCGAACAAAATCCATCGGCAGAGGTAAACTCCGTGACGAACACATCCGGCTTCGCACACGAGGCAACAATTTGCCGAAACACCGTATCGGCCACCCCTTCAAGCGGGGCTAACACAAGAAATGGTTTTGGTAAGGTATCCCAGAACATCTTCGTATTGTATCAAACCCGCTTGGAAAACCGATTGCACTGACACGATATAATGTATGTATATGAAGACCACCACAGGAATCAAAGTAGCAGGTATTACGATTATCGTGGCGTTTATCGCCCTTATTGTCCGATTCCTCCTCGGCGGAAACAAAGATACCTGGCTCTGCGTCAACGGGTCGTGGGTCCGTCACGGCAATCCGACAGAACCTACTCCGAGTGCCCCATGCGGATACTATCCATAGGACTGCTTCGTCACCCCCACAAAAAATGGGGGTTTACATTAGTTTTCACAATGTGTATCGTGAAATGGAGGGGAATTTAGTATGAAATTATTTGCAAAAGTATGTATCCTCGTATTGCTCTCCGTTACGTTCTTCGCCCGCTTTGCGTACGCCAAAGGAAACCAGCCGCAAACCTCGGTCGTGCTGGAACGCAAAGAGATCGTCAACAAAGACTATTTCGCTTCTGGGGACACCGTCAGAGTTTCCGGAACCGTCAACGGCGATGTGTATGTCGCCGGAGGTTCGGTGATTGTTGACGGAACCATCAACGGCGATCTGTTCGCCGCAGGCGGGTCGATCCAAATCAGCGGCCCCGTGAAAAATGACATCCGTGCAATGGGCGGCGCGCTCTCTCTTGGCGGCACCGTGGGCGGCAACGTCACCTTGGGCGGAGGCACAGTCATCATAAGTCCGGATGCCAAAATTACCGGCAGCGTGATTGCCGGGGCCGGAACACTCGGATTGTATGCACCGGTCGGCCGGGGTATCACCGCAGGCGCCGGCACACTGACGGTCAATAACACGGTCGGCGGTGACGTATTGGTAGCGGTCGATCAGCTGATACTGCAGTCCAAAACCAAAATTGCCGGCAATGTGACCTACTGGGGACAACAGAAAGCAACAATAGCAGATAATGTTGCGCTCTCCGGCGAGCTTGTCTACTACGAACTGCCGAAGAACGAAGCGAAACAGGCAAAAATTGCCAGCGGAGGCGTAAAAGCACTCACGGCAGCACTGGCCGGCATGGCGATTATGATGACGATCGTCGGCGTGGTCGCTATGTTTGTCCTGGGACTGGTGATTATCTCGCTGCTCCCGTCCTTCACCGACAAAACGATTCACGGTATGCAAAAGAATTTGTGGGGATCGTTCGGACTTGGGATCGTGACTGTCATTCTTCTGCCGGTCCTGGCAGTCATGGCAATGGCAACGGTTATCGGTATCCCGGTCGGCATGTTTCTCCTTATGGCACTGGGATTACTTTGCGCGGTTGGACACATCTACGCCGCTCTCTTTATCGGGCAGGGAGTCTTTGGCACATTCAACACGAACGTGCACCGCGCATGGCAACTCCTCGTAGGATTGGTCATATTGGGGATATTTACCTTAATCCCGGTCTTAGGATGGCTTGCACGCAGTATCTTTGTACTCATCGGCACCGGCGCCGTGCTCTTTGAGAAACACGCGACATACCGCCAAATGCGGGCAAAACATCTTGTATAACTTGACCAACGCACCCATGGTAACGCGCCTTTTCCCGATGGTAAGCCCTGTTATTTTTACCCTTGTGGTTATCGTGTTGGGAAATATCACTCCGGGATATAGCCAGGTCAATTACACCATAAGCCGGCTTGCTATCGAAAAATACGGTTGGATTCAGTCGCTCAACTTTCTCCAATTCGCGCTCGGCATTTCTTTATTGGGCGCCGCATTATCTTCTGATATAAAACAGTCGATGGAAAGAGCCACGGTCCGCACCATATTTTCGCTCTGTGCGATGGTGCTCGTGGTGGCTGCAATATTCCCCACGGATCCTATCGAAAATATTCCGCTTCGCCTGTCCATCTTTACGCCGCTCGGACTTGTCCATGCAGGAACAGTCGTATTATTTTTAGCGGCTTCCCCCATCGGCATCCATAGGCTCGCGGCAATACTTGCGGCCGACCCAAAATACAAACACTTGAGCAACCTTACCCGTATTATCGGGTATAGCACCTTTGCCGCAAGTGTCCTATGGTTTATCTGCTTTGCTCTTGACATCGGACTCGACTTCCGCGGTATAACCCAAAAAATGATAGCGCTCCCTGTGTTGTACTGGATTATGCGCCTTAGTTACACCGCACAAAAATCCCATCGGGTATAATATACCTGTAAAACCAGCCTTTGCCGAACATGATGTAAAATTTATAACTACTTGTTACATTTAGATCGTAATGTTATATTTATAACATTATGATTACCATTTCCCGTCTGATCGAAGAAATTCTGCAGGGAGATGATATGGCCCGGGAAGCGGTGCGCCTCAGGTACCTCAACATGAGCGCGTATGCCAAAAAAATACGACCGCAGCTGGAGTCCCGGTTGTATAAACCCGTATCCATAGGCTCTATCGTCGTTTCCCTTTCCAGAATCCGTAGCAAAATCTTAGGTGAACCTGATTATCGTCCAGCCGTACACATCGAAGACTTATCACTGCGCGCAAACTTAAGCGAAGTAAGTTACGAAAAAACGAAAGAAGCCGTCATTGCTGCTGCCAAACTCAATACGCTGATTATCCATCCTGATGCCTTTTTTGCGATCACCCAAGGGACCCATGAACTGACCGTCATATGCGACAGTGCCCATTTAGAGCAAATAGTAAACCAATTTCCGGTTGAGCCCAAAGGCCGCTATGCGGATTTAACCGCCATAACCGTCCGTTTCATAGAACAGGAATATATCGAGGTCCCGAATATGATATTTACCCTACTATCTTCTCTCGCGGTCGCGCGCATCAACATCATAGAAATTGTATCTACCTATACGGAATTATCGTTTGTCGTGAGAAGCAAAGATACCGAGCGCACGATCAGCGCACTCTCCCAATTTTTGGCCAGCCGAAAAAATCCGCAGCATTAACCGATTAAATCGTATTTCTGAAGCGCTTGGATCCGCTCTGCTTCTGTCGCGCCAAGAAGCGTTTTTTGTAATTCAATCATCCGGGCATACAATCCCCGTTTGTCCGGAAGCAACTGCGCAGGAGAGCCGAATTGCGCGATTCTCCCGTTCTGCAGCACAAGAATTTTATCAACCCCAGAAAGTGTGGAGAGCCGGTGTGCGATAATGATGGTTGTTTTACCCCGGGTCAAATGGGTCAGTCCCTGCTGAACTAACAACTCGGATTTGCTGTCGAGCGAACTGGTCGCTTCGTCCAGGATAATAAACGGCGCATCGTGAAGGATTGCACGGGCAATGGCAATCCGTTGCTTCTGTCCGCCGGAGAGTTTGATTCCGCGCTCGCCGATTGTTGTTTCAAACCCGTGTTCGAGCGCGTCTATAAATTCGGTTGCATTGGCAAGTTTTGCCGCCTCCCGCATCTTATTGTCCGTTGCGTCCGGAGTCCCGTAGCGGATATTCTCGGCAATGGTGCCCGAAAACAACAGCGCATCCTGGAACACGATAGAGATATTGTGCCGCAGGGAATTACTTGTGACCCGGGAAATATCCTGTCCTCCGAATTTGATCACTCCTTTTCGCGGTACATAATATCGGAGAATTAGATTGACGAGTGTCGATTTGCCCTGTCCGCTCTCACCTACCAAGGCGAGTTTCTCCCCGCGTGAAAGCGAGAATGAAATATCCCGGAGCACATCATCGACGCTATTTTCATACGCAAATGATATCCGGTCAAAATCCAGCACCTTGTCCCGTATATTTTTTTGCCAGACAAGTGTTTTTGCACCCGTTCTGTCCGTAATGGTCTGAGGAGTCGCCAGCACGTCAAAAAAGTCTTTGCTTCCGGCGTCGGCCTGCTGAATTTGCCCGATAATAAATGACATGGCAAAGAGCGGGAACCGCGCCTGATTGACCAGCTGCAACATGAGCGTCATTTCTCCCAACGTATAAAACCCATGAAAGGTCTGGTAGAGAATGTACGAAATAATAATAAATAATACGACGTTGAGTACGATACGGCGGTAAAAATCAAACATGTGCCATTGCCGGGTTTGTTCCCGTGTAATCGTTTCGATGGATTCCCTCGCGTGCATAAACGTTTTGAATTCAAACAACTCCCCGACAAAAGCCTTGACCACCCGTATGCCTGACAGGCTCTCCAGCGCACGTCCCTGAGAAATATCTCCGATCTCATTTTTCTTCCCCTCATGCTTGCCCCACTCAACAGACGACCGGTGCGTGATAACGGTGTAGATCGGAAATAAGGCAGCCAAAAGCAGGCCCACGACGGGAGAATAAATCATAAGAATTCCGATGGTGATAAACGCTGTCAAAAAAAACGGAAGAAAATTATTGGTAGCACTCTGGATAAAATTGGTAATACTCGAAATCCCCCGGTACAGTTTGTTGGTCAAATTGCCGACAGCGATATTGTCAAAGTATCCGACATCCAGTGAGAGTACATGTTGGTAAAATTTTGACGACAAAAATGTCTGCAATTTTACCGAGAGCAGGTCTCCGATCCACATGCTGTAGGCCGTAAGCATCGTGCCGAAAATGTCGGAAACAAGCAAGATACCCAACGCCCAATAAATAATAGTGAGGTCGCCGGTCCCGCCGGTAATCTGCATGGTAATGACATCAACGATCTGTTTGAGGACAAACGGCGTCACAAAGTTGAGTAACGCAGACAATATGATAAACAGACTCATCACGGCATACCAGCCACGGAAAGACCCGGTGAAGCGAAAAATGTTGAGAATATTTTTCATTGTATCTGTAGGATATCGTACACCATTTTTCTCCTTCTCACTAGAATGCGCTTGACACGGCCAGCTCTGCCATTGCACAATAAAGATAATGAACAAAAAACCGGATGCGATGATATATGCCATGGCCTTGGGAGGGCTTATTATCGCCGGTATAATCACCACAGCTATAATCAATGTAGTGAGAAATAACCAAAGCTCAGCGGTCGATATCCGGGCAAAGGCAGGGGTAACCAATACCCTCAAACTTACCGGAACGGTCGACAGCATCGATGAAACGGCCGGAACCATTACGGTTCTCGACGTGCAGTTTGCCGAGGAAAGCCGGAGCGGCAAAGCGGTCAATTACGGCAGATGGACCGTCACTCCCCCGGTCACATTCAGCCTTATGTCTGCCATCCCGGGGGCAAATATAACGTTTACGGTGGCTTCGGATTCCTTTAACGTCGTCTCGAAACAAGTGACCGCGGCAAATGTGGTTATCAAACAGAAGTAACTATCCCGCTAGCGCGGCCGAATTACGGTGCCGGCTGATGTATCCTTGATCTCGTAGCCCAACAGAAGTATTTCCTCCCTGACTTTGTCCGACTCTATAAATTGTTTAGCCTGGCGCAGTGTTTCCCGTTTTTGCACTAGGATACGTACCTCTTCGGGTATCGCTGCATCCATAGACGTTTCCTCTACCTCGGATAATTGCAATCCCAGGACTTCATCAAAATCCAGCAGGAGATCATATTTATCCTGACTCGGAATATTGGACTTAATCAGTTCCCATACGACTGCCAGTGCCTGCGGAGTATTGAGATCATTACTCATTGCCTCATCAAACTTCTCCCGGAACGCATCTACTTTCACTAATTTCTCATCGCTTAGGGTGTTCCGCTTTTCCGCCTGTGACCTCATACGCGCGATCTGTTTTTTCAGTTCCCCGTAGGCACGTGCAGCATCGGCAAGCGCCTCCCATGAAAAATTCTGGCGGGTACGATAGTGCGCAGTCAGGTAAAAATACCGGAGCGCCATCGGATCAAATCCTTTTTCTTTGACCTCGGAAATACTGAGTCCCGTACCCTGGGATTTGGCCATTTTTTCCTGATTTACCACCAGATGCTCATTATGCAGCCAATACCGTACAAACGGCACGCCATTGGCCGCCTCTGATTGTGCAATCTCGTTCGTGTGATGTATGGGAATATGCTCCACTCCTCCCATATGGATATCGAGTGAATCACCCAGGTATTTTTTGGCCATCACCGAGCACTCGATGTGCCAACCCGGAAATCCCCTACCGCTTGCGACAAGCGAAGAATGAAACGGCGACTCCCAGGTTTGCAATGCGTTCTCGTGTGTGCCTGCCCGGAAAATCCACAGTGCGAAATCAGCGAAATACCGCTTTTTGGGGTCTTCCGCGTCACCCTTGCCGGCACCGCCTACGTTTTTTTCCATCTTAGCCCGCGAAAGCCGCGTGTAGTCAGGAAACTTGGATACATCAAAGTACACGGCAAAATCGGTGATATAGGCATACCCTTTATCAAGTAATGTTTGTACCATCGAAATAATTTCCGGGATGAGTTTACTCGGACGCGGCTTATAGGTGGGTTCTACCAAATTAAGGGCACGGGTATCGTCCTCAAATATACTGATGTATTTTTCTGCTATCGCCTCGGGCGTGACCCCTTCGCGCTTGGCGCCTTTTTCCATCTTGTCCTGCCCGGTATCGCTATCGCTTGTCAAATGCCCCACGTCGGTATAATTGCGAACATGCGTGACCTCGTATCCGAAATGCCGAATCGTCCTGACAAGAAGATCTCCCATCGTCATCCCGCGTAAATTTCCGATGTGCTGAGTCCAGTACACCGTCGGACCACAGTGATAAAAGAGGGCTTTCCCCTTGGTAATCGGCACAAATTCTTCTGTCGTGCGCGTGAGTGAATTATAGAGTTTCATACCGGTGTATTATATCAGTCCTGGCGTTTCGCCTTGTTTTCCATATTCGTTTGTTTGGCCTTTTTGCCATACAAATCGCCCCGCGGCCGTTTGCTGGACGACTGCGGCAGCGATTGCCTGGCGGCCTGTTCTTTCTGCTTCTTTTCCGTTTCTTTCTTTTGCTCTTCTTCCTTCTGGAGCTTCTCCCAAACACCTATCTCTTTCGGATGCGATTTACCGGATAACTGTTCCAGAGCGGCACGTGCAATAGCGCGCTTCACTTCGTCACTGGGGCCGGACGGAGCCGCACTTTCGGAGAGTTGCTGGCCCGGTTGCTGACTGCCTGCCGCGGATTGCTTGGGCTTTTTTGGACCTGAAGAAACGCCCAGGCTTTCAAGTGCCGTACCGACTAAATCTTTAGGAGCCTGCACCGTTTCGCGCGCCACATCTTTGGCAATAGTTTCAAACGATTCGCCGATTTGATTGAGAATGCTTCCAGGATTTGCCATATTACATAAATCCTAATTGCTGCTTGGCATTTTTGCTCATCCGTTCGGGATTCCACGGAGGATCAAAGGTTAGCTCTATTTCAACTGCCTTTACTCCTTTGATTTTCCCTACCTCACTTTTTATCGGGTCAGAAATCTGATTAAATAGCGGGCACCCGATCGTCGTAAGCGTCATCTTGACCGTTACAGTGCCCGTCTGTTTATCTATAGCGACGCCGTAAATCAATCCGAGATCCCACAACGATACGCCGATTTCCGGATCGGGTATGGTTTTGAGTACCTCCTCAATTTGTTTTTTGGTAACCATATAGCTAATACTCCGTTCTGCCTTCTAATGCACGGGAGAGTGTTACCTCATCAGCATATTCTATATCTGCCCCAACCGGAAGACCGTGCGCGAGTCTGGTCACTTTTATAGTATGGTCGTCGCCGGTCAGTTGACGGATTTGTCTGGTAATATACATGGATGTCGCTTCCCCCTCCATGTTCGGATTTGTTGCCAATATGACTTCTTCGACCGGATACGCTGCGTTTTTGAGGCGCTTAAGGACATCTGCAATATAAATCTCGTCCGGACCGATGTTATTTAAGGGATCAATGCAGCCGTGCAGCACGTGGTATACACCCGCAAACTTCCCCGTTTTTTCTATGGAAAGTACGTCGGTCGGCTGTTCTACTATACAAACAATGCGCTGATCGCGTCCGGGATTGCTGCAAATAATACACGGGTCTTTTTCGGTAACATTTTTACATATCGAGCAAAGCACCGTATGACGCTTAAGTGCCTGTAATCCTTCTGCAAACAAGTCCAGTTCTTCCTGCGGCACATGCAGAAGATAAAACGCCAACCGCTGAGCAGTTTTGGGTCCGACACCGGGTAAGCGCTGAAACGATTCAATAACGCGCTCAAGTGATCTGGGAAGTAAGCTCATGAGAAATAGAAATGACGTGTAATTTTGGAAATAATTTTTCTTTCGGAATATCTATTGTATCAGTTACGGTCACGGTGTCTATGTGGCTCATTTGAAGCGATTGGGATGCATTTCCTGCAAGCACCGCGTGTGTGGCAAAAAAAATAATTTCTTTCGCTCCGTGCTCATAAAGAAATGTACTCGTTTTTACCGCAGTTTCACCGGTATTTATTATGTCGTCAAAAATAACGACCGATTTCCCCTTTACCTCGCCGTCTACACTCGTTACGGTTACATTCCCAGTAGTTACATCACGTGATTTATTCATATGCAAAATTGGGAGCGTATATTCCTTCGCGAATGTCTCAGATCTCGATACGCCTCCCAAATCCGGTGAAACGACAACCGCATCAGTCGGGGGTACGAGGAGTCTCCTTGTAGGCACTTCAACAACCGGAATGTGAAAAAATGGCGTTACGTTTTCTGAATGCAATTCGCAAGCAATTACACGATCAAATCCTGCTGATTCAATAAATGTTGCAACCAGTTGTGCGGATATTGCCTCCCCTTTTCGAAATGCCTTATCCTGCTTGCTATAGCCCATCCAGGGAATAATCGCCGTGACTTTTTTTGCATGAAGATCTTTCAAAGCTTGTCCTAATAAACACAATTCCACAAGATTCTGATCTGCGACTTCTGAGAGCGACTGTAACACATAGATATCTTCGCCCTCCACTTCATCTTTCACAAATACACGGCATTCATTATCGATGAATCTCGTAATTTCAACATTACCCAATGGAATTCCTAATTTCTCTGCAAGCGGACGATTTGAGGTACCAGCGAAGAGCTTCATCCTTCTAATCCTAACAAGGTTAGCACCCGTTCGTCCAGCAGGGTATCGACAAAAAGGTCCGGTTTTGCCTTGATGAGCGTTTCTTTGTCAATACGCCAACCGGTATTGACGATGACAACCAGAGCCCCAATCACCCGCGCGCACCGTATGTCATTCACCGTATCACCAATGACGACAATATCCCGCGGGCGTACCGCTTTCCCAAAATATGCGGTTGCCTTTGGAATAAGCAACTTCGATAGATCCTCCCGTTTATCTGCTTCGTGGCCATACACCCCAAACGCAAAATCGGGTAATCCCACGGAATGCAGCTTCCAACGCGCAGATTGCCCTAAATTTCCGGTAAGTACTCCTTCCGAGAGATGCTCCGCTTTGATAACCCGGTCGATAAGCGTTTTGGCTTCCGGGATGACGGCATACGACGGGCCAGCGGCGGCGATACTGTCCAAATATTCTATAAACGCATCACCGAATAATCCGATCTGGTCAAGAAACATATCACGGCTGATTCCGAACGGTTCCACAAGTACCCACAGGATAGCCCGATCTCCCATACCGTTATAATTCCCCTTATGCCAGCGCTCTTCTGTAATGGGCCCGATATCTTTTTTAAATATCTTCTGGATACTATAGCGAAACCTTTGAAGATTATCGATAGGCCGAAGTGCCCGGATGAGCGTGCCGTCTATGTCAAAAATGACGAGTTTTTTACCCTTCATACTGAGTAAGTGCAATTTTGAGAAGCTCGATGCAGCGGGTGATTGCCGTGGTATTCAGGACATAGGCAATCCGCACTTCGTTCGTGCCTTTTCCGGGCGTCGCATAAAATCCTGCGGCAGGAGCTAACATTAATGTTTCATTGTTATCCCGAAAATCAGTGAGCAACCACTGGCAAAAATGCTCGGCGTCACTCACCGGTAATCCGACTATCGTATAAAATGCCCCTTCAGGTTTGGGAATGACCACACCCGGTATCTGCTTCATGCCTTCATAGAGAACATCACGGCGTTTTTCAAACTCATCATGTAAATTCTGGATATAAGACACAGGAACGTTGATGAGCTGGGCAGCCATAGCCTGATCGACTAACCCTGCAGAAAGTCTTCCCTGCCCGATTCTCAGCACTCCCGACATGATATCGGCATTGAGCGATACCAATGCTCCGATCCTGATACCGCAGGCGCTATATCGCTTGGAAAGACTGTCCAACATTATCGCAGCCGCCGGAATTTCCTGCATATAGGAAAGCAGGGACGTTTGCTTGCGTCCGTCATACGCATACTCCCGATATACCTCATCCGACATAAGGAACAAATTATGTTTTTTGGCGACGGAAACAAGCATCTCCATCTCCGCTTTGGTATACACAGTTCCCGTAGGATTGCTTGGCGTACAAATGAGTATGGCTTTTGTCTTACCTGATATCTTCTTTTCAATTTCCTCGGCAGAAGGCAAATGGAACCCGTCTGCTGCTGTCGTAAGTACCGGAACCAGTTTCACTCCATGAACGATCGCATAGGAATTATAGTTGGTATAAAACGGCTCAAAGACGATGATCTCGTCGCCTGCTTCACATGTGGCAAACATGGCCCAGGAGATGGCCTCGGATCCCCCCATCGTCACCTGCATATTTTTTGCCTCAAGAAATGTATGTCCCAGCCTGTGATAGTACGTTTGGAGTGCAGAAAGAAGTGGCGCCTCTCCGTGAGAATTCGCATACCCCACGGGATTCCTCTGCCAGGCATGGAGAACATCGATCATCACCTCGGGAGTAAGCACATCGGGGTCTCCGATATTGAAGTGATAGACGTTCACCCCTTCTTTCTTGGCCGCTTCTGCAAATGGCACAAGTTTACGGATAGGAGAAGCAGGAACAGATGCGAATCTTTGTGAAATCTTCACAATGGATTGTTTCATGAAATGATTGTAGCAAAAGTTGGACAGCGGAAAAAGCAGGAAACGGTCACTAACTGCTCAATTCCTCTATTTCTCGTGGTACGGGTTTGCCTTGCCGCCCAAACGCACGAATCAAGTTGGGAAACCGATTCGCTCGAATTTGATGCGTTTCCTGATGATGTTCTGTTCTTGAAAATTCGAGTGCTGCCTGTGCAACCAATCCATTTTGCCCTACAATATCTTTACTCCGTCCTTGCTCATAGGCGTTTGCAACCTGCCGAGCAAAACGTCTCATTATATGCACCACTCTGGGTGTAGTATCAGAAGCATCCTTTCGTACCATAAGATTTATGTCCCCTCTTGCCAGCTATGCAAATACTTGCGTTGTACTGACGTAAGACGGTCAAAACGCATACCCATAGCGCGCAGCTTCAATCGTGCAATTCGCTGATCTATCTCTTTTGGCAGTGTATACACTTTGGGCTGCAGATTCCCTCGGCGCTTCACAAACCATGCCGCAGCCAATGCATGATTTGCAAACGACATATCCATAACCTCTGCAGGGTGACCTTCTGCCGCAACGAGATTCACCAGCCTACCTTCACCAAGAACATAGAGTCTCCGC
>JBBTWM010000070.1:0-20775 GCA_038062795.1 Patescibacteria group bacterium
TTGCAACCGGAGATGTAATACCGGCGCGATCGGTAAATCACGGCATGGTGACGCGCAGTAATTTCCGGTGGCCGTTTGAAAAAACTGCCGAGGTGTTGTCTGCTGCCGATATGACCGTTATCAATCTGGAAACACCGCTGCTTGCCAATTGTTCGCCGACACAAACCGGCATGACGTTTTGCGGTAACAGCAGGGCAGTTGAAGGATTGGTTTTTGCCGGAGTGGATGTTGCGACACTCGGCAACAATCACGCGGGGAATTATTACAGGGAGGGCGTTGAGGAAACCAAACGCATACTTATCGACGCAGGGATTGTACCGGTAGCTCAAGGCGTGTCGTACAAAGACGTGAAGGGCGTGCGGTTTGCATTCCTAACCTATAACGATATCGGCTCTACTGAACCGGGCGTCCCGTGGGCGGATGAAACAATAATCCGAAGTGATATTGCAGTCGCAAAAAAGAATGCCGACGTCGTGATTGTGGCATATCACTGGGGAATTGAGTACGTGACCGAGCCGACACAGCGGCAAATTGATGTAGCGCATCTATCTATAGATAGCGGCGCGGATGTCATATTAGGCAATCACCCGCACTGGATCCAGCCGATAGAGGTCTATAAGGACAAATTTATCATCTATGCGCACGGCAACTTTGTCTTTGATCAGGAGTGGAGCGAGGAGACGAAATTGGGGGTTATCGGCCGGTACACTTTTTATGAAAGCAAGCTTATCGATGTCGAATATGTACCTATCCGCATCATCGACTACGGCCAACCGTATTTTTTGAGCGGTGTGGAAGCAGCGCGCGTACTACGGGGCATGGAAGACGCGAGCATCCGCTTACCGGGAATACCGGGTCAGTCGGCGGATATTCCTATGTAACCAGCTTGAAAAATTGGCATATATAAATTTACTTTTTTTGGTATTCATCTTGCCAAACAGGCAATGAGAATGCAGAAGCAAATGCAGAACGGGTATTACGCGGTGGCGGGACGACCACTTTCGTTTCCGTCTTTTTTGGGTGATCCCCGCCGACTTGCGTTACCGTCTCAACGGGTAAATTTCTGCAAAAAAAACCAAACAGAGTTTGGTCCTGGCCTGTTGCTGCGCGCGCATCGACTTTTATCATAGGATATAAATAATTGATTGCTATTATACCACCCGATGCAAGTTTAGCCGGTATACGTGGCGCGAAATTATACTCTTACACCTCGGAGGTGGCTTTTACATTGGAGACGATATTGTAATCTACCTCATCGACAAATTTCCGCGGCCGCGGGAAAATGTGGTGGTACGAGGGTGAGAGTATGAGTGAATCGTTGCCCATTCCTTCCGATGACCGTATCGCTTCGTTAAGCCGCCTATTGAAAGACAATATAAAGGCAGAAACTATCAATCATCGCTATGCTCCTATCAAACATGTGTTAACGCTGATCGGGTTGGCTGGTGTTGCCGGTATCACGTTTTTCTCTCCCGGCGGGGCTTCGCTCGGCAAGATGATTTTTGAAGAACATCGTCGTGAGAAGGAAAAAGAATGGCGGCAATACAATCCCTGGTACCTTCGCCGCAGCCTCGCACGATTGCATAAGCGGAAATTGGTGGAAACAGCAGATGATGGTGAGGTGCAGACCGTCATGTTAACCGAACTGGGCAAACGGCGGATTCTCAAGTATGCACTCGATGAGCTTACTATACCCAAGCCCAAACATTGGGACGGGAAATGGCGGATGATCATTTACGATGTCGATGAGCGGAAGAAAAAACTTCGGGACATATTCCGCTGTGCTTTGCAGACACTGGGATTTTATAAACTTCAGGGGAGTATATGGATTTACCCGTATCCGTGTGAAGAGCAGGTGACGTTTTTGCGGGAGTATTATGGTGTGGGAAATGATGTGTTATACGTCGTAGCAACTCGTTTGGAAGATGACGCACCGTATCGAAGCTATTTTGGGATAGAAGCGTGAGAGGAAGATCACCACAATTTTTCGCGGCCGCGGGAAATTGTGGTGGTTGGGAGTTGGAGGTGGAGGAAGAGGGAAAGAAATGGTACTCCTTACCGTTATATTCTTGCGCCGGGTGCAATAACGGAAGGCCGTATCTCTCGGGCTCATAGCGAAAGCATTTTGGAGGGAGTAAAATAGGCTAGAATGTTTAAAAGTTACCTTAACGAAGTTTTTAAGAAGTTGCATTCAGGTGATGCCAGCGAGCGGACGTATTACCCCGTACTAGAATACCTCCTAACAAGTTTTCAGAAAGGCTCTCAGATCATTGTCGAGGCGAGAAAATCTTCGGTAGGTATCCCTGATTTCAAAGTTAAAACTGATAAAGGATTACTAATAGGCTATATCGAAGCTAAAGATTTAGGACGGGATCTCGATCATCTGACTAAGGGAGAGCAAGACCAGATAGGAAAATACAAACAAGAATATCCTAAACTCATCGTTACCAACTTTATAGAGTTTCGGTTATACGAAAGCGGTAAACAAGTTGATTCAGTCGTCATTACTCAACCCGTGACGCTCAAACTTGGCATTCCGGTCCTCGATAACGAAGGAAGGGTAAACGGAGTATTCGAACGATTTTTTTCTACGACTATCCAGCAGGTTCATACTGCCAAACGACTATCAGAGCTTTTGGCTCACAAAACTCGAGTTTTGCGCGGTTTGATTGGCGAAGAAATAGATTTGACGGATGTGGAGGAGACGGAGACTGAAAAACTTCTTGAGACCTTCAAAAAAACACTCAAGCCCGATATGACCCCTGAGATTTTTTCTGATATGTACGCACAAACGATCACGTTCGGCTTGTTTGTCGCCAGAATCAATTCTGACCACCAGGAGTTTACCCGTCATACTGCTCATTCACTGATTCCTCACACTATCCCACTCCTCAAAAAGGTCTTCTGGATTCTGTCCGGTCAAGATTTACCGCAACATATCGAGTGGCAGGTAGACGAAATAGCAGAAATACTCGCCAATACCAAGATAGAGAAAATTACCGAGGAGTTTTTCAGTCACGGGAAAGGTCGTGATCCTATCATTCACTTTTACGAGACATTCTTGACTGAATACGATTCCCGTCAAAGAGAGCAGTTGGGCGTGTACTATACGCCCCAACCGGTGGTTTCCTATATCACGAGGTCGCTCCACAAGATGTTGAAAAAGAGTTTTGGGAAACGCGATGGGTTTGCAGATCCGTCTGTCATCACGCTTGATCCGGCGGCGGGCACGCTTACCTTCCCCGCAGAAGCCATCACCATCGCCAAGCATGAATTTGAAACATCTCATGGGTCCGGGGGTTGGCATAGCCTGGTAAAAAACCACATACTAAAAAATTTTTACGCCTTTGAGATTTTGATGGCGCCGTATGCGGTGGGACACTTGAAAATATCCCTGCTTCTCAAAGAATTGGGCTACGATATGGGCCAGGATGAACGGTTTGAGTTGTATCTGACCAACACCCTGGATATGTCCAAATTCCAACCGCATCACTCATATTTAGAAGAAGAAATTTCACAGGAGTCAGAAAAAGCATACGAAATAAAGGATAAAGCGCCTGTGTTGGTGGTCATGGGAAACCCACCGTATTCCGGTCATTCATCAAATAAAGGTGAGTGGATAGAAAAGCAAATTGAGGAGTACAAAAAAGTTGATGGTCAGCCGTTGGGAGAGAGAAACCCTAAATGGCTCAACGATGACTACGTCAAGTTTATTCGTTTTGCCCAGTGGAAGATAGAAAAGACTGGACAGGGAATTTTAGGATTCATTACCAATCATGCATGGCTCGATAATCCCACGTTTCGGGGAATGCGATACTCACTCATGCAGTCGTTTGACGAGATTTATATTCTGAATTTACACGGGAGCGCATTGAAAAAAGAGAAGGTTCCAGAAGATGTTCAGAAGAAAGAAAAAATTGGCGAGAGGGATGAGGGAGTTTTTGGTATCCGTCCAGGTACATCAATCATGTTAGCAGTAAAGAGTAGTGAATCTAAAGGTAACTGTAAAGTTTATTATGCTGAACAGTGGGGGTTAAGAGAGAAGAAATTTGAGTGGCTTGATAAGCACGATTTGAAAAATACTGAATGGAAGATTTTGAATCCTAATACACCTTCTTACTTTTTTGTCGAAAAAAATGAAGATGTATGGGATGTTTATAAAAACTTCACTAACTTAGTTGATATTTTTCCATTGAATAGTATAGGTATTCAGAGTCATAGAGATAATTTAGTTGTTGATTTTGATGTCGAGACTATTAAAAGGAAATTTAGAATGTTGTGGAACTCAGATTTGTCTGACCAAATGATTGCCGATGGCCTAAAAATAAAAGATACGAATACTTGGAAAATATCAGAAAAACGTAACCCAAAAATTGTAGGTGAAGAATGGGAAAAGAAAATATTGACAGTTTTATATAGACCTTTTGATAGTCGTTGGATGTTTTACCACAAAGAATATGTTGACAGGCCAAGAAATGCCGTGATGGACCACATGACTAAAGAAGACAACCTGATGCTTCTCGTTCCAAGAGGTGTAGGAGGTGCTTGGGAACATGCGTTCGTTACCGATTCGTTAGCGGTTGATGTAGCAATTTCTGCGCGTTCCAGAGAAGCCAATCAATCGTTCCCGCTTTTTCTTTATAGCAGTATGGAACATCAAGGCTCAATGTTTGATGATGGAGGAAAAAGTCAAAACATAAACTGGGACTCATTACCTGGCTGGATGGTGACCATCCAACCTTTTACCTCCCCAGCCACGGATAACTTTATTCAGGTACCAGAAGCAATTTTCTATTACATCTACGCGGTTCTTTATTCAAATATTTACCGTGAGAAATATCGAGAGTTTTTGAAGTCTGATTTTCCCAGGATTCCTTTTACAAGTGACTATAAAATATTTCAAGGCCTTGCGGTATTGGGTGAACAATTAGTCGAACTTCATTTGTTGAAATCGAAATTGTTTAATAAGCCAATATCTCATTATGAAGGTAAAGGCGACGACAGGGTTGAAAAACGGGATTATCATAGGGACTCGAAGCGCCTGTATATAAACGGGTTGCAATTTTTTGATAACGTATCTCCCGAAGTCTGGAAGTATTACATCGGCGGGTATCAAGTGTTGGATAAATGGCTCAAGGATCGAACCGGCCGGATTCTATTGCTTGATGACCAACTTCATTTCAGAAAAGTGATTACAGCACTGACCGAGACCATAGATATTCAGAGGAGGATTGATAGATTTTATCCATTGGTTGAAAAAAGCCTAGTAAAGGTCAATTGATCAATGAGATTATAACCTCTACGGCATCACGCCGGAAGAAATTGCGATTGTGGAGGATAAATTAATATGTCCTACATGAATGTAGATCAAATAATATCTTTACTTCTGCAAACACTAGAAGTTATCGGTGTGTTAGGAGCTACATTTTTTGCTGCAATAACAGTAAGACTTGCTCACAAAAGTTTAATTGAACAGAGGAAAAATGAGGAACCAAGCATAATTATTTTTGTAAAACAATCAAACAACAGTTTAAATATTGTGGACTTAGTTATAAAAAACGAGGGAGTTAGGGGTGCTAGGAATATAAAATTCAAAGTCACTGGCACAAATATTAGCGCGTTAACCGATAGGAAAATAAAAGAAATTGGCTTAATAAAAAATGGGATGGCTCTTTTAGCAGGTGGCCAAGAAATATCTCAACCGTTAGGCCTAATGCTAGGTGACAGTTATCGTGAATATAAAGAAGCTAAAACAAAAATAAAAGTCATTTATGAAAGCGGTGGAAATCAGAAAAAAACGGATATCTTTCTTTTAGATTTTAAAGGCCTAATAGATAGAAAGCTTGGAAAATCCGATGTTGAATCTATTGCCGATTCATTAAAAGATATTCAAAGCGAGCTTCATACCATAAAGAAGGATATCCACTTAGTAGCAAATAACGGAATAACAGAGCCCTTTGCTGAGCCAGTATACAGTGACAAACATGAAGTTACAGAAACTTTGAAGTGAAGTTTGTACATCAACCCGACGGGCGGTTAGGCTCAAACATATCTGTTCTGAAACAACCCATTCTCCACTGGGTATTTCAAGGAAATCTATGAGTAAAAAAATAACTAATTATACTTTAAGAAAAGCCACAGAGCATCTTTATTATGAAGCTTGGATGTTTTATCAGACGTTAGTTCTCCTTCGGCACCCCAGACCTCAGATAGAGGTGAATATATTGCTTGATGCTTTTGTTGTACATGCTAGGAATCTATTTGATTTCTTTTATCCTAAAGAACATCTAAAACCTGATGACATGATCGTTACCGATTATCTTTTGAAACCTAAAATTTTTAATTCAAGCAAGATCAAAAAGAGTGAGTTGTTGTTTATCGTCAGAAAGGCTGATAAGCAACTAGCGCATTTAACCTATGCTCGTAATCGTTATAATCAAAAAACCAAACCCTGGCCTTTTGTAGACATAGGAAGAAAAATGCACAAAACCCTAAGTAGTTTTTATGACGCGTTACCGAACTCTTATAGGAAATGGTCGCATATTGTTGCGCTAAAAAAGGTAATAGATACCTATGCCGCTATCTGAAGATGATACACATTAACCCGACGGGTTGGTTAGGCTCAAGCCTATCTGCTTTGAAACAATCCACCCCCCCCACCAAGCATTTCAAGGTGAGCTGCGTACACATCAGCCCGGCGGGTGGATTAGCTTCAAACCTCTTCTTTTTTGGGAATTACGCACCCCCGGAGTGTGGGCGAATTGGATATGATCTCCACAAAACTATTCTTCTTTTGGAAGAAGTTTTGTGGACGCTGCCAATTACTCCCTGACGAGTTGGTTGGGATAATTTTTATTTACTGGAGGTTGAGGCTATGTGACGAGGTTCCCTTTAAGCGTAGATCTGGATCTACAGCAAGATTTTTCTTTACAAACTCAATTGCTTTCTTTTCCGCTCTATTTACCATACGGGTGATTCTATCAATGTGTTGTTTATCTTCTTTTTTCGATTTCATATCTATATTCATAGTACCATGCGATAGTTTTTAGTCAATATGACAACCGTATGTTGTGTTGAGAATGCCCTTCAATTCAGCCAGTCTGTACGCGCCAATTATCTGCGAATTGGTTTGTATTGCTGTTGAAATTTGCCTCACATGTTTCGGGGAAAGATGATGATTACAATTTGATACTATCTGAATAATAACGTTAGTCGTTTCGAACGACCCGCTATGACACAATGCATAAACGAGTGATTCTAAAGATTTTTTATAGTAAATCGATTTTTGTTCGTAATGAAGCCCTATATGGGCAATGGAAGTTGCCAATTCCGCTATATTATCTGTTTTGTATGTTCGGCTCCAAGCTGGAGCTGGTGGGTTCTTTTTGTATTGTAATGCCTGAAATTTATTAATAAAGCCGTATGGATTTGTGGAGTCGAGTTTAATGGAAATAATCTTTTTGTTTAAACCGACTGCGCAGCCTGTTTCCTGATCAGTATAAACGGATTGTTTGAAATGTTGAGAAACCAGCGGAACAAAGAAGTCCGCATTTTTAATAGCGTGGAGTATTTCTTTTTCCCATATTTCTGAACCTGGGATATCGTCATGAGCGATAAATGCGTCGTAACCGCAAAAGTTAATTAAACATTGTTTTAATTTTCCCCCGACGTGCTTTTCTTCAGAAGAATAACAAATAAATACCTTGATACGGTCCATAATTATTGATCAATCTGCCTAATTTACTCATAGTTATATCACTTCAAGAAAATATTTTATAGCGGTTACACTTACACATCCCTGGTGTGTCGTATACTAGACCTATATGGCTGGGAAGAAGCGAGCAGTTTGAACCACACCCCCGGGGTGTGGGTGTGTAGATTGATTTCGTGATACAAGGAGATTAGAGTAGGGGCAGGAGATGGCATATGAATGCAAGAACTGTGTTAGTCATGATCATTTTGTTGCATACCCCCCCGTGTGTGGGCTAATAAGTTGATATAATAATTCTATGAAAATTGATGTAGCCAAGCAGCGGATATTACTTCTGAAAGATCAGGTGACGCTCTCTGTTGCAGAGAAAAAGGCGTGGGAGAAGAAGTCAAATGCCTTTGATGCGCTCAGCAAAGTTACAGGATTTTTCTCGCGTCCCAAAGACGAGGACTTTGAACTCACCTACAGCGAACACCGCTACCAGCCGTTCTGGCATGTGGCTGCAAACGCCAAGTACGTGTATGACCGCAATGCGACGTATCAGGTAAGCGTCGGCGGGCAGGAGGTGAAATCCGTTACCGTTTTAGGTACCGATTATCAGGAAACAAACGGCCACATCCATATGCCGGTCACCGAGCACTGCACGCAGGAAGAACACGAAGTGGTTTATATCGATGGAGTGAATGGTAAGAATCTTGTGGAGTTGGCTGAGTACGTCAAGAAACCGGCAGACGAGGTGAAAGGGAAAATTGAGAACATGGTGGCCAAAGGTTCGATTCTCGTTCCACCACAGGCGCGGGTATCGGCTATCATGCGCGATGCGCTGGCAAAGATGATCAAGGGAATTCAGGCGGATACCATTTTGGAAGAACACGTCGAGGTTTCGGCAGTCGACCTCTATTACCGCCCGGTCTATGCATTCCAGTTTCACTGGAAGAGTAAAGGCAAAGATGCGATTGTGGAAATAGATGGGGTTACCGGAAATGTAACGAGCGGCAGCAGAATATTCCGCGAGTATTTAGGTAAAGTGCTCGATACGGATTTCCTTTTTGATATCGGCGCGGATGCAGCCGGTATCTTTATTCCCGGCGGGAGCATCGCGGTCAAAGCCGCGCGCAAATATATCGTCTCCAAAAAGTAGGAGCCCCGGGGTGTGGGTGGGATAGATTGATTTCATGACCGGTCTCGATGGTGCCGGAATGCTGGAACGAAACAACCGGCAAATCCGTTAAGCGATAAAGCGACCATTCCCTCTGGCCCGCCGATGATACGGTGATGGTTGGGATTGCAAAAACAAAAAATGGTGCGTTCTGGTGTGGTCCATGGTCTGTTCTATTGGCTTCAGGATAGCGGAAAACATACGTGAGGCGTTTCCGTATGTAAACGTCTCAGGGATGTTTGTTACCGCATCGGAGATCTGGAAGTACCGAACCGGTTGCCGCATTTTTGGATTCCATATTTGGAATGAGTTGAGTATATTGCGATGCCGGTCCCAGCAAATTTGTATATCTAATAGGAATTGGTTTGTGTGCGGGATGTTTATTACCAGCGCACCCTTTGATGCCTGCAGATTGACTCTCCGAGTATCCGGTAACGATAAACTATATTCTGCCCACATCGCGCCGGATGGGTATGTTCCTTTTATCCGGACCCGTTTTGCTACCTTATCGGCTCGGTATATCGTGCATGGTTCCAGGAGGAGATCATCGGGATCCAGTATCGCATCTTCGATGAATGATTTGGCAAAGGGCAGTCGCAACAGTGTCGGGATATATCTCCCTAACGTCTCAACACGCAAAAGCGACATGGGATGTATTATAGTGTTTTGTTCGGTAAAATATACTGCGAAAGTTTACACAGTGCGAGAGGCGGTGAAGTAAATCCCAAATGTGCGATAGTTCATAGTACGAATTTGCATATGGGGCGTATAATAGGCCTTATATGAAAAAACGTGGTGAACAAACTGGCACATTACCCGGATACCTTTCGGAGGCGAAAGCAAGACCGTTACGAAATCGCCTGTTCCGGAACCGGCGCAAATTATCTGTCTCGGAGGAGGCCGATATGCTCCTTACGGGGGTGAGCCGGAAAGACCTTCGCAAAATGACCCCGAAGCGTCTCAAGGAACTCGCGGACTGGTTTGACGGTGACCTCCTCGGTTGCTAGTTCCGTATTGTTTTACTTTTTGGCCGCCTCTATTTCTTTGATCAATGTTTTTTTCACAGTATTTGCCGCTTTGAGAATTTCTTTTTCGACGTCTATGCCGGCGTGCTCGTTAAGATACGTCATAAGCGACATATCATGCGGTGAACTATGGAAGCGGAGCAGGAATTCCTCGTGATGCGCGCGCGGCAGATGGGTGAGGATAGTATCCAGTATCTCATGATGCATCGTTTTGTCGATTAACTGCAGGAGCTCTTTGCGTTCATTGCCCTTGATGGCATTGAGATCAAATACGGCGATCACTTCTTCGATAATGAGCAGATGATCATAGAATACTTTGGTCATTTGTTTCTCCTTTCGACCGGGCCTAACGGAATAGCGTTATCTTTGTCATCGACGAAAAAAAGTATGGCCGGTCCCCGCTGCGCCCCGTCTTTCATGTCAAGATACGCCATAATCTCCGGGGAAGCGCCGAAGCTTTTGCCCGTCCAGTTGGCCGGCCCCGCATCTGCCACCACTGCCACAACCGTTTTGCCGTTTGTGGGATTGATCACCATGACTTTCCTATATTTATACCATTCCCGTAAGTACGGCAACCGGGTTTCCCAGTCAGGAAGATACAGCGTTTGTACCGCGACGTAGTATTTTTCTTTTTGCACAAGATCGTCGGTCAGTTCATTTTTCGAATTGGCAAAATACCCCCACGCGCCTTTGCCTGGGGTGATCCCTGATTGTTGATACGCATCATGCTGGCTGACGGAATCGCCGGGGAAGTGGGGCAGATGCTGCTCGGCTCCCATGTACCCATAGGTGGTATTGAGGTGTTCGCCGTCCAGTTTCGCAGACGCGCGTATGCCCCAAAATTCCTCAATGATTCTCGAAATCTGGTCTTCTATCTCAGGATTGAGCGGATGAACGGATGAAGGAAGGAGTGATTTGAGGTTGTCAGAAAAAAGATTCTGTATGGAATCAAGCGGCGCATTGGCTATCTTGTCCGTGCCGAACGAGGCACCCTTGGAAATAAACGGGGTACCCATCAGCATAGCGCCGGCGAGCGCCCCGGCACTCGCGAGTCTGGCTGCATGGAGCCGTATGTCTCCCGGCCTGATTCCCCGTTTGGCAAACCATGAAGCGGCATGGGGATGGCGTTTCCCAAGCTTACTCTCGGAAATTGCCGCGTGGCGCTCGAGAGCCGCACGCAGTTTGGAAGTTTTGATAGAACCCATGCAGGATTATTATAGAACACTCGCAGCTGTAATGGGTGAGGCGAACTTAGAAAATATTGTATAGTGAAAGATGTGAAGATTAAATTCTTGGGCGCTGCCGGCACCGTGACCGGATCAAGCTATGTACTCACCTCCGGCTCCGGCCAATCCATTCTTATCGATCTGGGGATGTTCCAGGGGCCGGACGTTGACCATTTCAATTACCAGCCGTTTGACTATGACTGCAGTACACTAAGCGGAGTACTCCTTACCCATGCGCATCTGGATCATTGCGGCAGGCTTCCGATACTTTTAAAAAACGGATTCACCGAATCTATTTGGATGACGTCTGCAACAGCAGACCTTACGGAATTATCGCTCCTGGACAGCGCAAAAATAGCCAAAGAAGACGGGAAACCGATTCTGTTTGACAAAGCGTTGGCAATCCTCGCTATCCAGCGGTTTAAACGGGTGCACTATCGCAGCCCGTTTACCATAGGGGATTTCACTATTACGATGCGCGATGCCGGACATATCCTGGGGTCAGCGTCACTGGAAATAGAAGATACCAAGCACGATTCCCCGATACGCAAAATCGTCTTTAGCGGGGACTTGGGCAATAGCCCGGATAATTTGCTTCCGGACATAGAGACAATCGCATCCGCTGATGCCGTGGTGATGGAATCGACCTACGGCGACAGGCTGCATCCCTCGTCTGATCCTATGGACGTGTTAGCCTCGGAAATCAATGCCGTGGAGGCAACCGGCGGGACATTGCTGATCCCGGCATTTTCCCTGCACCGCACGCAGGAACTGATGCATATGATTATGCACCTGAAGCAAAAAGGAACCGTCCGGCAGGCAACCCCCGTATTTATGGACAGCCCGATGGGCAATGCGGCAACGGCCATCTATACCCGGTATCCCGGGGATTTCAACGTGCATGTGCAGCGCGAATTCAGAGGCACAACCCCGTTTGAATTTCCCGGGGTGGTTATCATACAGCGGCGGAAGGGTCAGCACCTCATCGATACGGAGTTGGGGGCCAAAGTAATTATCGCCGGAAGCGGCATGATGACGGGAGGAAAAATTATCGGGCACGCTGCTAAATATTTACCGATTCCGTCTACCCGGCTGCTCATTGTCGGGTGGCAGGGGGTAGGGACACTGGGTCGCGAGTTACTGGAAGGCAGCCGCAAGGTAACCATTGACGGCAGTGCCATCGAGGTAAAAGCCTCGGTAACCGATACCCAGGCGATGAGTTCGCACGCGGATCAGGGGCAGCTAATGCATTGGCTCAAATTTATTAAAAAAGTGCAGAAAGTATTTTTGACCCACGGGGACGACGGTCCGCGGGCGGTACTTGCAAAAAAGATTACGAAGGACCTGGGAATTGCGGATGTGACCATGCCGACGCTGCATCAGGAAGTTACGGTGTAACCGGCTGTGCCGTAGATTTCAGAAAGCGGGGAAAGACAGAAGTAACCAACTCATCTATTCCTTCCCGTGTTGTTGCCGAAATAAATATGTAGGGCGCGTTATGGGTGTTGGCGGCAATTCTATCCCGGTCGGGCTGCGTAATCGCATCGGCTTTGTTAAACACCAGCACTTCTTTTTCTTCCGGAATATCCAGCTGGTCGAGGATTTTGCTGACCACATCGATTTTTTCGGCTATGTCAGGGTCTGATGCATCGACGACGTGTAAGACGACATCCGCGTGCACGGATTCCATAAGCGTCGAGGTGAATGCTTCGATCAAATCCGGCGGGAGGTTGCTGATAAATCCGATGGTGTCAGAGATGACGACCGGTTTATGAAGCGACGGCATATAGATTTCTCCGACGGTACTGTCAAGGGTCGCAAACAGTGCGTTTTCAACCAGGTGTTTCTTGTGGGTCAGGAGATTAAAGAGCGAGGTTTTGCCGGCATTGGTGTATCCCACAATCGATACCGTCTGCAGTCTCAGGCTTTTGCGGTGCTCCATTTGACGGCGCCGGTTTTGTGTAAGTTTACCGAGCGTGTCCTTCACTTTCTTGATTTCGCGTTTCCAGTGGCGCTCCATGAGTTCGGTATTGGTTTCTCCGATGCCGCGGGTGCCGATGCCGCCGCCCTGGCGGGAAAGCTCCATGCCCATGCCGAAAATCCGTGGCCCCATATGGTGCATGCGAGCGAGGTTTATTTGGAGATTGGCTTCCGTCGTTTTGGCATGACGCGAAAATATCGCGAGGATGAGGTCGACCCGGTCCCATACCTGGATTTTTGTATTGACGGCCCAAAACTGCTTCATCAGATTAAATTTCTGGCCCGGCGACAGATTACCGTTGAGGATGACTGTGTCGACGGGGTGTGCCTCAAGGTACGCGAGTACTTCTTCTGCTTTGCCCGTACCGATGTAGGTGGCTGCGGTAACTGCTCCGTGTTGGGTGATTATGTCGACGACCGTCGCGTTTCCGAGTGTATCCACGAGGAGCCACAATTCCGTGATGTCCTTTTCCATTTCGGAACGGCTTATCTTCGGTCGGGCTAAGTATACAAAGAGAATTTTGGAAGGTTGGGTAATAGTCGGCACCCCCACATTATACCCGATAGTTTAGGCTTCTTCCGCATCGGGAGGTTCCGGAGGGAGGAATTCCTCGCCGTTTGGCTTCTGCTCCGCGGGATATTCACCGGGTTTGAGCCACTGCACGTAGGTGCAACCCGTGGCCTGCTTTTTCTCGCGGTCCCAGCCGGAGGTCGAGCATTTCTTCATCTTCTTGCCGCTCGCGGTGGTAAAGAGCACGAGTTTTTTGCCGCACTCCGGGCAATCCTCATCCAGGGCTTCGGTGCTGCCGTTAATCCATTCCACATAATCACACCCTTCGGCCTTTTTCGTTTCCCGGTTCCAGGTATTGGTCGAGCATTTCTTCATCTTTTTGCCGAAGCGGGTGACCATCATAACGATCGGGCTGCCGCACTTGGGACACTTTTCATCGAGAGTTTTGGGTTCGGGGACAATCCATTTTACATAGTCGCAGCCTTCATTCTTTTTCGTTTGCGGGTTCCACTGTCCGGTACTGCATTTCTGCATTTGTTTGCCGGATTTGGTTTCCGTGACCGGATTTAATGGATTGCCGCATTTGGGACATGTTGTGTCATCTGTCATATGCAGCAACTATACCGAGAGTTGTAAAGACTTGCAAGCGGTTGATTTTTGCGTTACGGTTTCGTTTTGAGGTGGTATACTTCGGAAATGAAGCAAATAGCCAACCTCCATGCCCATATCGATTTTGCCCGCCGGCTTACCCGGGTAATGGATCTTCGGTTTAACGTGTTGGGCATCCGGTTCGGCATCGATCCGATGCTGGATATCATTCCCGGGCTCGGGAATATATTGGCAACCGTCACGTCGTTTTATCTTTTCTGGATCGCGTATCAGCTGCGTGTGCCGGCGTGGGTGTACGTGCGGATGTTGTGGAACATCAGCGTTGATTCACTTTTCGGCGTTATTCCGTATATCGGCATCGTCCTGGATATTTTTTTCCGCTCCAATGTAAAAAATTTCGCACTGTTGGAGAGTTACTTCGATCCTGATATTTTGGTGGGTGAAGTTATTTGATATTTCGGATACTATAGTATTCTTCTATGAAGCAGACATACCTTTGGGTCGCAATTGCAGCATTTGTATTGTTTGCCGCCGTGATGTATGTCCGTATCCCGAAAGGAGCACCTATGACAAACCAACAAGACCAGACGCCGCAACCGACGCAGCAACCAATTGACCGCCCTGTTGCTCCGCCGATGCAGATTGATGTAACGAAAAAGTATACGGCCACGTTGGAAACGACGGCGGGTAAGATAATTATTTCCCTTACCGCGAAAGAGACGCCCAAGACCGTCAATAATTTTGTATACCTGGCACGCAAGGGATTTTACGACAAGACACCGTTTCACCGGGTGATCAAAGGATTTATGATCCAGGGCGGAGATCCCCGGGGCACTGGCGCCGGCGGACCGGGGTACGCATTTGATGATGAACCGTTTAGCGGTGCGTATGAGAGGGGTGTTGTCGCGATGGCCAACGCCGGCCCCAACACGAATGGAAGTCAATTTTTTATCATCCACGCAGATACGGATTTGCCGCATGATTACGTGATCTTCGGAAAAGTGACTGAGGGTATGGGGGTCGTCGATGTAATTGCTTCAGCTGCGACCGTACAGGATGGACGGGAGAATTCTAAACCGGTCACGCCGGTTGTCATACAATCCGTAAGTATCGCTCCAAACGATTAACGCTTCTTGTTTTTGTGCGCTTCTTTACAAAACATTTTTGCGCCCGGGTATATAATACATATATATGAAGGGATATGTCGGGAAAATAGAACAGTTAACCCGGGCAAACAGTAACTTCCGTACGGTGCTCTATACCGGCAAGCATAGCCAGCTCGTACTCATGAGCCTCAAGCCCAGCGAGGAAATCGGTGAAGAAGTACATGCGGACAACGATCAGTTTTTCCGGTTTGAATCCGGTATGGGTAAAGTCGTCATCGATGGCGTCAGCCACGACGTTTCAGACGGGGTTGCCGTTATTGTTCCGGCAGGAGCCAAACATAATATGATCAATACGTCTACGACGGATATGCTCAAAATGTATACGCTCTACAGTCCGGCGCACCACCGGGACGGGGTGATACACCGGACACGCAGTGAGGCGCTTGCCGACGACGAACACTTTGAAGGTGTTACGAGTGAGTAACGTCGGTCTGATATACTTATCTTCATGGCATGGACTGGCAGCAGATTATATATACCCGCGTCAGCTACTCCCTTTAAGGTAAGCCGCAGCAAGATTGATTTATTCCGCGAGTGTCCGCGGTGTTTTTACCTCGACCGACGGCTCGGTGTTTCGCGTCCCAGTATGCCGGGATTTTCCCTTAACTCCGCCGTCGATACACTGCTCAAAAAAGAATTTGATATCCTGCGGAAGTCAGGAAGCCGGCATGAACTGATGGAGCGTTATGGTGTCGATGCCATCCCCTATGTGCACAAAGATCTCGATACCTGGCGCGAAAACTTTACCGGCAAACAGGTGCTTCACGAGAAAACGAATTTATTAATTTTCGGTGCGGTCGATGATTTGTGGGTCAATCCGAAAGGCGAACTCATCGTTGTCGATTACAAATCCACGTCGACGGAAAAAGAAATATCCCTGGAAGACCAATGGAAGGTCGGGTACAAAAAACAGCTGGAGATTTACCAGTGGATTTTCCGCGCCAGCGGATTTCCTGTTTCCGATACGGCCTATATCGTCTATGCCAATGCGACGAAAAACCGCGCGCAGTTTGACGGCACATTGGAATTTGTCATGACGCTCCTTTCTCATACCGGCGATACGTCCTGGATGGAACCGACACTTGTGGCACTGAAAGATTGTTTGGAATCGGCCGTGATACCGGCTGCATCCGACGCATGCGAGTACTGCGCGTACCGGAAAAAAGCCGCCGCGCATGACACGGCAGAGGGGCAACTGATGTTGTGATACAGTAGAAGTATGAAACGAAAGAAGTCGGCGCGTTCGCTCATTCACCCCGCTCAGCTCATCGGATGGATTGTGTTTTGCGAGTTAGTAGGTGTCATGGGTGCCTGGTTTACTGCCCCTGCAATCCTCACATGGTACGCGACACTAACGAAGCCGGTGTTCAATCCGCCTAACTGGATTTTCGGGCCGGTGTGGACCACACTGTATGCCATGATGGGGATAGCAGCATACAGGATTTGGCGCATAGGAGTGGAAAAATCTGCAGCGCGGAACGCAATCGTTCTTTTCTTCATTCATATGTTATTCAATGCGATTTGGTCACCGATTTTTTTTGGGGCGCATAATATCCCGCTTGCATTTGCCGATATCAGTCTGATGTGGATAACGCTGATTTTCGTCATCTTCCGGTTTGCCGTATGGGACCGGCTGAGCGCCTATCTGCTCTTGCCGTATTTGGCATGGGTGTCGTTTGCCAGCGTACTCAATTACAACCTTTGGTTGCTCAATCCCTGAGCGGAGGGTTTTAGATCCACTGCCTGCTTGACAATCCTGTAATCCCGGTTATAATTATAGGTACTTGAATAGCCTTAAGGAGGCGAACGTTCATTGTTCGCTTCTTTTTGTCGTTCTTTACAACATACAAACCGGCGGTATTTTATAAGGACTGATAGATGGCATCAAAAGCTTCCAACTATAAACGAGATTTTTGGGGAACCGAGTATCAGGATCTTCCTAAATTAGATCTCACCCTCGTCCAGCGTGAATCCTATCAATGGTTTTTGGAGCATGGTATCAAAGAACTTCTTTCCGAAGTGACTCCGATGACGGATTTCACCGGAAAAAATTGGGAACTCGCATTTGGCGATTATTATTTCGGACGCCCGCGACTCACCCCGGATATCGCCCACCAAAAAGGACTCACCTTCGACATGCCCCTGAAAGTCAAAGCAACCCTCACCAACAAACAAACCGGACACCAACTTACCCAGGAAGTATTTTTGGGCGATATCCCCGCGATGACCGAGCGCGGGACGTTTGTCATAAACGGTATTGAACGATGCGTGGTAAACCAACTGGTCCGTTCACCGGGAATTTATCTTACCGGCGAAGTGGATCCGTCGACCGGACGCACCCTCTATAGCGCTGAGATCCGTCCGATGCACGGCAGCTGGCTCGAGTTTTTCGTAACCCGCAACGATGTGCTGATGGTCAGAATCGACCGCCGGCGTAAATTTGTCGCGTCGACATTCCTGCGCGCAGTCGGATTCGGCTCCAATGAAGAAATTGAACGCCTGTTTGCTGATGTCGATATCAATCCGGAACATACCTTTATCAAAGCTACGCTTGCCAAAGATCCGACAACCGATTCCAACGAAGCCGTCCTGGAGCTGTACCGCAAGTTGCGGCCCGGAGAGCCGATCGTGCTGGACAATGCTCAGGAACTTATGCGCACCATGTTCTTTGATTACCGCCGGTACTCTCTCGAGCGCGTCGGGCGCTACAAGATGAACAAAAAGTTAGGTCTCACCGTTTCGAACACCAAAGAAAACTGGGTGCTGACAAAAGACGATATCGTCGGCGGCATCAAATATCTCATTACCCTTGCCAACGGCAAGGGCGATGTGGATGATATCGACCACCTCGGAAACCGAAGAGTCCGCCGCGTCGGAGAGTTGGTTGCGACCAACGCGTTCCGGGTCGGTGTACTCCGGCTGGAGCGTTCTATCCGTGAGAAGATGAGTTTAGCAGGTCCCAATGCAGAAGATCTGACTCCGACGCATTTGGTAAACGCCCGGCCGATTATCGCATCCATCAATGACTTTTTCCGAACCAGCCAGCTTTCTACTATATTAGACCAGACAAATCCGCTGGCAGAAATTGATAACCTCCGTCGTCTGACGGTTATGGGTGTCGGAGGTATCTCACGCGAACGCGCAAGTTTCTCTATCCGTGACATCAATGCCTCCCAATACGGCCGTGTCGATCCGGTTCGCAGTCCTGAAGGACCGAACATCGGTTTAGTCACCTATATGGCGTTGTATGCGAGGGTTAACGAATACGGATTTTTGGAAACGCCGTACCGAAAAGTGGAAAAGATTACCAGGGGAGACAAGACCAAGATCCGGGCTACGGGCGACATTATCTACCTTGATGCCAATGACGAAATGCATCACTACATCACGCACGCAGAATTACCCAAAGACAAGGACGGATATGTGATTGCCGAGCGTGTTCCGGTGCGGTACAAAGGCGATTATATGGAAACCGATGTCAACAATATCGAATACATCGATATCGTGCCGCGGCAAGTCGTCGGGGCGCCTGCCTCGCTCATTCCGTTTTTGGCGCATGATGAGGCCAACCGGGCGCTTATGGGAACGCACATGCAATGTCAGGCCGTGCCGCTGCTTATTCCGCAATCACCGATTGTCGGAACCGGTATGGAGGGAGCTGTCGTCGAATCCATGGGCAGACTGGTAAAAGCTATCGATGACGGCGAAGTAATCTATGCAGATGCGGGACTGGTGAAAGTGAAGTACAAAAACGGTGACATCAATACCTACGAACCGCAAAAATTCAAGCGTACGTCCCAGTCGACCTGCTACAACCAAAAAGTACTCGTCGGTATGGGAGACAAAGTTCAACTTGGTGACGTATTAATCGAAGCGCCGGCCTCAGAAAACGGAGAATTGGCGTTGGGATCCAATCTTACCATTGCCTACATGAGTTATGAGGGATTGGGCTACGAGGACGCAATCGTCATTTCCTCACGATTAGTACGGGAAGATTTATTAACCAGCGTGCATATCGAAGAGCATGACTCCAGTGTCGTTGATACTAAACTGGGTCCGGAAGAAACAACCCGTGATATTCCCAATGTCGGAGAGGAAGCGCTCCGGAATTTGGATGAAAACGGTATCGTCGTGGTTGGTGCAGACGTGGGGCCTAATGATATTCTGGTCGGGAAAATCGCGCCGAAAGGCGAAACAGAACTGACGGCAGAAGAACGCCTCTTACGGGCCATTTTCGGCGAAAAAGCGCGGGAAGTCCGCGATACGTCACTCCGCTTGCCGCACGGCGAACGCGGAACCGTCATAGACGTCGTCATCCTGGACAAAGAAAAGGGCGATGAACTCGAACCGGGAACAAACAGGAAAATAATCGTAAAAGTCGCCCAAATGCGCAAGGTCGTCGTCGGAGACAAACTTGCCGGACGCCACGGAAACAAGGGCGTTATCTCAAAGATCGTGAAAGAAGCGGACATGCCGTATCTTTCAGACGGCACGGTTATCGACATTATCATCTCTCCGCTTTCGGTGTTATCCCGTATGAATTTGGGGCAATTACTGGAGGCCCACTTGGGGCTCGCGCAATCCAAAGTGAATATCAAAGTCGCACTTCCGGTATTTGAACACGTTTCCGAAGACCGGATGACCGGGCAAATGGAAAAGGTGGGATTGCCGCTGTCCGGTAAGAGTACGCTCTACGATGGAAAAACCGGCGAGCCGTATGCAGAACCGATCGTTGTCGGCATTGGCTACATCCTGAAGCTCATCCACATGGTAGAAGACAAGACGCACGCACGCAGCACCGGCCCGTACTCGCTCGTCACCCAACAGCCGCTCGGAGGCAAAGCACAAATGGGAGGACAACGCCTGGGAGAGATGGAAGTTTGGGCATTGGAAGCACATAGGGCAGCCCATATCCTGCAGGAAATGTTGACCATCAAATCCGATGACGTCGTCGGCCGCGCGAAAGCGTTTGAGGCAATCGTCAAGGGAACCGATATTCCGGCATCTACTGTACCTGAATCATTCAAAGTATTAGTGAAAGAATTGCAGGCGCTGGGTCTCAATGTCATCCCGACCGGGATCATTACGACAAAGCCGCCGGTGATTACTGATTCTATAAAGGAAGAGGTCGTGGAAAAGCAGGCAAAAGAGCTTGCAGCAGTAAGCGGCCAGGAAACGGTCTCCGAAGAATCCGAGGTAAAGCCCGTTGTGGAAGCTGCATCGACAGAAGGAGAATAACATGGACAAAAAAGGAAATTTTTCTAACATCATTGACTTTACCGGGCTCCTTATCAAGCTCGCGAGCCCTGACGAGGTAAAAGCCTGGTCGTATGGCGAGGTCATCAAACCGGAAACGATCAACTACCGGACGCTCAAACCGGAAAAAGA
>JBBTWM010000071.1:0-3089 GCA_038062795.1 Patescibacteria group bacterium
TGCAGGAGGCGGTGACGACATTATCGGGGGTGGGGGTGGTTATTGGGGGAATCGGGGTGCTTGGGGGGCTAAGGGAGCTCGGGGTGATATGGGGAGGATTGCTGGCGCTTCACCTATTGCTCGTCCGGAAGTTCATCACGTTTGTTTATCGGGAGAAGGGGTGGATTTTTGCGGCGAAAAGCTTTTTCACAGGACTTATGTTGTATTGTTTTATCTTCGCAGGCGCCGTTTCCAGCAGGATAATTCATATACGGCGCGATTAATGAGATTTTAGTTCGATTTGTTTTTGCTGCGATTCTCCTGCAATATCTACCCCGTCGACGATCCAGTTTTTTGGTCTCAATCAGCCCCTCTTTAAATTTTAGGACTTAATAATTCGGGCAGGTGATGAAGAGCATACGTCAGGGGAAGAACAGTAACATTGCCAATATAAAGTTTTCTTTCACCTGTATAGATCAAAAATAATCTAGCTTCAGGATAGTCTTGGGCGAAGTTTTTTAATCCCCGGATCATAATATCGTTAAAATGACTACTTAATTTTACCTCCAATCCAACTATTCCGCGCGCTCCATATAAGACAAAGTCTACTTCGACTCCACTGGCAGTCCGAAAATAATATAGTTTATATCCAAGATTCAACAGATCATTAGTTGACGATATTTGTTGGTATACTAATGTTTCCAAACATATTCCACCCAACTCTTGTGGATTATCATATAGCCCCATTGGCCGAATCGCCCGAAATACGCCAGGATCAAAATAGTAAAACTTCGGATGATTTACCAACCGTCTTTTTGCCCTTTTGGTGAACGGAGGCAACAGATATCCTATCAATAAATCCTGTAAAATCTGAAAGTATTCCCTTACCGTCATTCTTTGAATTTCCGCATCTCTGGCAACGTTACTCGTATTGAGTACTTGCCCTTGGGAAAAGCTGGCAACTTCTAAAAATCGGCTAAAATTGTCGAGTCTCCTCACCAGTCCCTCTTGTTGTATTTCTTGATCCAAATAAATCCTGACGTAGCTTTGTAAATAATCATGGAAATCAGGTTCTTGCGCTCGTGGCAGCATACCTTGCAGTAGCGCCTTTTCCCACTGGAAATCATCTTTCATTTCCAATGCGGTCAATGGATACATATGATGGAGAAGGGCTCTTCCGGCCAACAAATTATATCCACCCCTTCGTAATTTGCGTGAGCTGCTGCCGGTTAGGATAAATTTTATTTTTTTATTCTCTATTAAACGGTGTACTTCATTCAGTAATTCCGGGACTCTTTGCACTTCATCAATCACCACGTAGTCACTAAAACCTTTGGGAATATACTGTTCCAATCTCCCTGGTTGTGCCAAAAATTTTTTATAAACATCGGTTTCCAATAAGTCAAAATAGAGTGCGTTTGGATACGTTTGCCTTACCCATGTCGACTTTCCCGTACCTCTTGGTCCAAACAAGAATATACTGCTTTTCCCAGAAATACTTAGCAATCTGCTATACATGATTTCATTATACAATGTAATTTGAAGTTGTCAATCTCTAATTGCTTATTTCTTCTTCAATTCTTCAACCGTTTTCTTTAGCTCCTCAATCTGCTTCAAAATATCCACTCCGTCGACGATGAGCTTTTTTTGGCGGTGGGTATGTCGAAAACTGGTACTTGAAATACAGTATAAAATGTCGTAAACTGGGACTATGTTTGAACGAAATCTTGAAAAAGAGCTTAAAAAATGGAAGGACAGTCCAATTCGTAAGGTATTAATACTGAGAGGCGCACGGCAGGTGGGGAAAACGAGCGTAGTTCGGAAGTTTGGTGCTGCGAATTTTGATCAGGTGGTTGAGATTAATTTGGAACAAAAAGAACAGCGCCAGTGGCTTGATGGAGTTGTCAGCATAGCTGATTTTGCGATACGCATTGAATTGTATTGGAAAAAAGTACTTAAAGACCGGCATACGTTGTTATTTATTGATGAAGCACAGGAGTCATCCAGCGTGCTGGCTTTATTGCGATTTTTTGCTGAAGAACGGCCCGAACTTCATGTGATTGTAGCTGGGTCACTGCTTGAGGCAAAAATGGCAGGAAACTGGAGTGTGCCGGTGGGGAGGGTAGAATATATGTACTTGTATCCTCTGACATTTTTTGAATATTTGACGGCGATCGGTCAATCGCAGTGGAGAAGCTATGGTGAGAAATTAAAAATGGGAGAAAAAATCATCGGAAGCGATCAATTAAAAAAATTATTTTTGGAATATATGCTGGTTGGAGGGCTTCCGGAAGCAGTGGCAAGCATTGCCAAGGGACAGGGAATTGGAATCGTTATGGAAATTCAGGAACGATTATTCAGCGCTTACAATGAAGATATTAGTAAATATGCCCACGATACGGAAAAAAAATATGTAGATCTTGTAATGCGGACGGCTCCCAAGTTGGCCGGTGGGCTGTTTAAGTACGAAAATATGGGAAGTAGCGGTTATAGAGGAAGAGAAGTCCGAGAAGCGGTGGAAACATTGGAAAAAATAATGTTGCTCACACAAATAAAAGCGGTTAATACTACATCGCTCCCCTTATTTTTTAAACCCAAACGGGCAAAAAAGATGATTTGGTTGGATATAGGATTGGTGAATCTGGCCAATAAATCTCACCAAACGGTATTTGAGGGTACATATCAGGGGAGATTGATGGAGCAGGTGGTCGGACAGACATTAGTCGCCGGCGGCGTGCGAAAAAAAACAGACGTATATTATTGGGCAAGAAATAGAGACTTAGGAAGCGCTGAAGTGGATTTTGTGATTCAGAGTGGAGGACAAATAGTAGCAATGGAGGTAAAATCTGGAAAAATGAGAGAGATGAAATCACTATTCAGTATGATGGAGAGCGATCCAGAGAACGTGATCCCCGTGAGGGTATCGTGGGACACGTTGGGAACAGAAAATTATAGGTATAGCGGAAAAGAGTATAAAATACTATCACTGCCGTTTTATTTACTGGAAAGATGGGGAGATTTTATTGGGGAATTTGTATGAACAAAATTTAATACTACCAATACTACCAATACTACAAATCCGACCAATACTACCAATAAATAAAAAAATG
>JBBTWM010000072.1:0-1988 GCA_038062795.1 Patescibacteria group bacterium
TACAACGCCAATACCCCACGAAAGAGTCTCCGGTTATATTCAAACGCGGCGTATACGTGGGAACGGGGGCTATTATTTTGCCGGGAGTAACCATTGGGCAGTACAGTGTGGTCGGCGCGGGAGCGGTGGTCACTAGATCCGTGCCGCCGCGCGTTACCGTGGCCGGGGTTCCTGCCCGGATTATAAAAAAATTATGAACATTGCGCTCCATAAGCCGTTTTGGGGTAAACAAGCAGAAGACGCCGTGTTGCGGGCAATGCGGACGGGGTCGGGTGTAGCTGACGGGCCGTACAGCCAGGAATTACGGGTCAAACTGAAAAAAGAAACCGGTACCACGTTTGCCTTGCCGGTCACCAATTGCACCCATGGCATGGAGACTATTGTGGCCGGATTGGGAGCAAAAACCGATGACGAAGTGATCGTGCCGAGTTTTACCCTGGCCTCGACTGCTACTGCCGTCATGATTCGCGGGGCCAGGCCGGTATTTGCCGATATCGATCCGTTGACGTACAGCCTGGACCCGAAAGATGTGGAGCGGCGCATAACGAAGCGCACGGTAGGCATTATGACGGTCCACTATGCCGGTATGGCCGGGCCGCATTTTACGGCGCTTATGAAACTTGCCAAGCAGCATAGATTATGGCTGGTTGAAGATGCGGCTCACTGTATTGGCGCCCGGTATAAGGATAAGCATCTCGGTACCTTGGGTATCGCCGGCGCGTTTAGCTTCCACGGAACGAAAAATGTGGCATGCGGCGAAGGCGGGGCAATTGTGACGGACAACAAGGCATTAGCAGACAAGATGGAAATATTCCGTGCGATCGGAACGGACCGGCAGGCGTTTTTACAGGGGAAAGTGTCGATTTACCGATGGGTCGGGGAGGGAAGTAGTTTTATGCTTTCTGATATATTGGCATCGCTTGTTAATATACAACTAGATCAAATAGATATAATTAATAAAGATAGAGAACATATAGCATCGCAATATAGTAAAGCATTGCAAGGCGTTCAGTTACCGGTGGTACCAAAGGGCATGACAACACCGAATTGGCATATTTATGCGATACGGTTTAAGAGACAAGAGATAAGAGACAAATTTATACGAAAGATGCGCGAAAAACATATCGAGGTTTCGACGCATTACGTACCCCTCCATATTTCGCCGATGGGAAGAAGACTATCCGGGAAAATCCGTCTTCCGGTGACAGAGGAGGTGGCAGAGACCCTGGTCCGGATGCCCATCTATGCCGGGATGACGGAACGGGAGCTTGACTATGTGATAACCACTGTCAAACGAGTGCTTCGCAACCTGTGAAACCGTATTTATCCATTATCATTCCGTATTACAACAATTCCGAAGGCCTTACGCGGCTTTTGGCGTCGATTGGGAAAAGCAAAAAGGCGCCGGCGTTCGAAATAATCGTCGTTGACGACGGGTCTTCCCTCCGGCCTCCGAGATCAGACATCCGTCTTCCGAAAAACCGCGGTCCGGCGATTGCGCGGAATAGAGGGGTAGAGAAAGCAAAAGGCGAGTTTGTGGTGTTTCTGGACGGTGATGTAGAGGTATTTCCGGATACGCTCTACCAAATCGCGAAGGTGTTCAAAGACGATCCCGATGTGGTGGCTTTGACCGGCGTATGGGTGAAAGAGCAAAAGTCAAAGGCGTTTTTCCCCAACTTTAAGGCGCTCCGGGACTGGAGTTATTGGATTAACGAACGGGATAAAAGTGGATATTACTATCTCTTTTCTACTCGTATTGCATCGATAAAGAAAGCGGTGTTTGAGCGTTTGGGCGGATTTAACGAGACGTATCCGGCGCCGCTTGTTGAGGATATTGAGCTTACGTATCGCATAGCACGCCGGTACGCCATCATCTTTGCCCCACAGATACGGGTGCGGCATGAGTTTGAAAATTTCTGGCCGATCGCCAAAAAGTATTTCCTCCGCGCATATTACTGGACCAAGCTGTATGCCCGCAGGAAAAGATT
>JBBTWM010000073.1:0-23404 GCA_038062795.1 Patescibacteria group bacterium
ATAGGCACTGGCGATAGCACGGATAATAAATTTATCTGCCATTCCGAATTCTGTAGCCTCATAGAGGGGCGCCACTCTCCCTTGCAGGAGATAGCATAATTTTCCGATTTCATGAGCACCGGCATGATGCAATACATCAGCCAATATCTCGGTAATGGTATTCCTGGAGCGGGTTTCCTCTAATTTTTGAAGATATAAAGCAAGCTGGGAAAATAACATGTGGGTGTATCAACGGATAAAAAACCAATAGGCGCCTGCAATAAGGACGAGTAAACATATACCCAGCCCCACTGCCACCGGGCCATCCTTTTCCTCTTTGATAATTTTACTCATCCCCTGCCCCATAACGGTGAGGGCAAAAAATGTCGGGATAATTAGTAATGAATACGTAATTGCGGGGCTCGATAAATCCATAGTTCTTGTGCAGTCTATGTCCGAAGGACATATTTTGCACCCTTTGTAGACCCTTCTTTTTTGACTATACCCTTTTTTAGTAAGTCCTTCAATTCACGAAGCACGGTATCTTCGGATACCTGCGGAAAGAGTTCAAAAAACGCCTTATTCTGCAGGAATCCTTGTTCCTGAATAAATTCCATAATTTTAATCTGCCGTTCCGTTAATGCTAATTGATGACCACCCAATGACTTTTTGATCTTCAAATCTGTGGAGAGGGATTTAACCTTTTCCTTGATACGCGTGAGCTCTATTGCAATCCCCTCGGTGAAGTATTCCAACCAGGTATTCAGATTCCCGTCCATTTTTCCGACGCTTTGTAGCGCGTCATAATAATGCATTGGCTCCCGATCATAGTACTCTTCAAGGGAAAAAAACCGCTTAATGTCATACCCTTCGCTAAAAAGCACAAGCGTAGCTACCGCCCGGGCTACTCTGCCGTTCCCATCCAGAAACGGATGAATACGGACAAGCTCATAATGGACCATACCTGCTTTCAGTGCGGGGTGGACATCTTCAGAACCCACATTGTTCACCCAATCGACAAAATCATCCACAAGAAACGGCACCTCGACTGCCGGAGGCGGCCGGAAGGTTACTTCACCGGTTTGTGCGTTTTTCACAACAACCTGGGTTTTGCGGTACTCACCTACCTGATCATCAGGCAAAAGACGATATGCGATTAATGCATGAAGGTGCTTAATCACTTCCTCGGAAATATTTTTTCCCTGGAAATCTCCGATAAATTTCAACACGTTTCGATAATTCAATACCTCTTGGATGTCCCGCTCCCTGCCGACAATGGTGTGACCGGCGAGCACTTTTTCTGCTTCGTTTTTAGATAAATCATTCCCTTCTATATGCGTCCCATGGTGCACGGTGCGCACCAGCGCCTCTTCCCGGAATTTTGCCTCCCAGGCAGGCACAAGCGGACTATTTTCAATAACCTCTTTGGCGGCTTCGACAATGCCGATAGTTTTAAGAATTTTGTTGGTGATGACAAATTGAGGCTGATACATAATCAAATTATTTCCCGCACTATTCCTGTATATTACCCGCACCTCCTCAATATAGCAATGCCTTCATCGTCTTCGGGATTTGTGCGGCAAGATCGGAGGCATTAAAAAAGGGGCCGACGGATGCATAGAGCTCATCTCCTGCCTTTTTGTTGATAAAACTTCCTGCAATAGTTGCTAAAAATGGATCGTTTTTGCAGGCAAGTGCAGCGATTAACCCGGCCAGCACATCCCCTGTCCCTCCTTTGGTCATCCCTGCATTCCCCCCTTCGATTACTTGCGTATGTGCCCCATCGGATACTATATCTTTTGGTCCTTTCAAAAGAACAATGCAATGATATGTATTAGCGACAGCATCCACCTCCTGATGACCAAATGTATGTACAAATTCTTGATGATGAGGGGTCAAAATTGCATTATTCGGAATATCCGCTAAGTCCATCATTTGGAGTGCACCGGCATCAATCACCCACTGCTTATTTGGATATGATGTAAGAAGCGAATGAGTAAGTTTTGCGGTGTCTTCATCCCGCGTCATACCCGGACCAATCAATATACAATCGTCTTCTTCGATATACGATTCTATATTTTCTCGTGCTATAACGATCCCATTCCGAAATTTCGCCTTTACTAACGCATTGTTTTCCACAATGGATGAATAATGCACGAGATCAACGATGCGTGAGGCAACTTCCAGCGCCCAAATACTTGCCGCGTGAAACAGATGGCTTCCGCCGATAATGAGCAACCGGCCGTTTTGGCCCTTGTGCGAGCCGGGCTTGGCCAGGTTGAGCATTTTTATATCATCAAGAGTCATCTCTCTCATATTAGGTATTATAACCGAATAACCTGAGCCGTCCTTTGGACTTCTTCCGGCAGGGAATCAAAATCTGCGCTCGTAATGATCGTTTGTTGCTTTGCGGTAATGTCCCCGACAAGCACCCGATGCGCTTGATCTAATTCCGAAAAAATATCATCGAGCAGCAACATCGGCCTAGAGCCGGTTTCGCGCTCGATATACGAAAGTTCCGCTAACTTGAGCCAAAGTACGGCAAGTCGTTGCTCGCCCCGGCTGCCGAATTTGCTCAAATCGTGATATCCATTGGCAGTGCTAACGCCATGCTCCTGATGTGACAGAGCAAAATCGTCGCGGTGAGGACCGACCAACGTTGACTTCGCTGCCACTTCTTCGTCTTTATATTGCAAAAGACGGGCCTCAGAAATCACACTTTTGTCATAAGTAACCAGAAAACGATGCTTGCTTACTGTGGTGGTGTTCACAAACGCAATATACGATGCCCGTTTTTCCGTTATATAGCCGCCGGCGCGAATAAGTAATTGATCCCAAAATAACAGCTGCGACCATGATGCCCTGCCCTCATTGACCAGATCCAGAAGCTTATTCCTTTGCCTCAGTCCCCGCTCGTATGACAGGAGGTTTCGTCGGTACTCCCGATCCGTTTGGACAAGCACGGTGTCGAGATACTTCCGCCGTATGCTCGGGCTGTCCGTCACAATTTCCAGATCTTCCGGCCAAAATAATACGGCACGCAATACTCCGACAAAATCAATGCTCCGGCGTGCGACCCCGTTTACCAGATATTTCTTGAGCGAAGTGGGCTGTCCTGATACCACTCCTGGCGTCAATACCATTTCCAGTTTTTCTTCTGATGATAATGCGGTTATGCGGGCTATCTCACAGTCCCAACGGATCACTTCGCGGTCAGCCCCCGCACGGAAGCTTTTGGAGGTCGCAAGCATCATGATTGCCTCCAATACATTCGTTTTTCCGACAGCGTTCGGCCCCACGATACAGGTGACACCCGCAGAAAAAACCCAGGTTTTTTTCAAATAACTTCGAAAGGATTGAAGCACGAGTGACGTCAAGATCATGTAGATTTACGTGATGGTCGTTCCGACAAAGGGTTTGCCGTCCAGAGCAAGTTCAAGATTTGCTAAATTCTTTCCGTTTACAATTTTCACGGTAATATCCAGATCCTGAGCGAGTTTGCTTGCAATGGGGTCAAACGGGGCATTCATTCCCGGTTTCCAGACATCCCCCACCATAGCCCTGTATGCTTCCCAGGAAATAGTGGTAATTGCCTTGGCGTCTTTAAATTTATTCGGATCCTTATCATAGACCTGATCAACATTCGTCATATTCACGACCTGCTTGAGCCCGTAATCCTGACAAACCGTTACTGCACAGTAATCCGTACTCCACCCGGGTTTCCAACCTGCAGCAATAGCAACCGGGGACTGGATTTTCAAAATAATTTCATAATGTTTTATCACCCTGGGATCGGCCAAATCCTGAAATATGGCACGCATAAGTTGTGCATTGAGCCTGGTTGCGTGGACCCCAAGCCAGTCGGCATCCGTATCGCTCAGGTCATGATTTCTTACCTCGCGGGCTGCTTTTTGATAATCCCGGGTTATCGCGCCTCCCCCGACCGTTATAAAAAACCTCCTGTTTTTGGAGGAGACTTGCCTACGGATAAATTCGTGAAATTCAATAAGAAATGCGGTATCAATACCGCCATGAGGAACGATCAGAGAACCTCCCAACGAAAGAACAAAGACTTCTGGATCTTGTGCCATCACTATACTCCTTATGAATTTCAGGCTACTCGGTGATTTTTATGCTATCACACCATCATAGATTCTCAAAGTAACCCATCATACAGCGTCTGGTGTACCCGGCCCGTGTGTACGGACAAATTCCACTATTTCCTTTTGAAACCGTTTTTTAGAAAATAGCTCAGCTTGCGTGCGGCAGGCCTCAGGTGAAAACCGTAATTTTTGAAACGTACAAATTGCTGTAACGAGACTATCGACCGTGGGTTCATCAAAAAATACACCGGTTTTTCCTTCAATGACTGACTCCGTATACCCGCCTCCCCGGAACGCAATAACCGGCGTTCCCGCAGCCATGGCCTCTAATGGTGTGATGCCGAAATCCTCATCGGATGACGTTGCTAAAAATCCACGTGCACCGGCATATAAACGAGCAAGCGTCTCATCAGAGACATACCCCAAAAAATCCACCGTTTTACCAGCAGTCGTTAGGAGTTTTTTTAGCTCTGTTGCATATCCTGCCGGCGCTCCTGCAATTTTTAACCGGAAGCCTAATTTTGACGCAGCCCCAACCGCCAACTCAAGCCCTTTTCCTCCAACAATACGTGAAATAACAAGATAATAATTCTCTTTTTTTAAAATAGTTCTTGACGGAATAGTTACAGGAGGATAAATAACAGTAGAATCTCTTCGATAAAATTTTTGTATTCTGCGGGCAGTGTTTTGAGAATTAGCAAGAAAGTGATCAACGCGCGAAGATGCATTCCAATCATAGTGACGCATAAAAAATCCCACAATCGTTGCATACCACCTCACGATGCTGTGCCGTTGCCATTCAATACTCGTCGGATACCCATAGAGCCATCGGGGCGGTGTATGGCAATAACATATCTCAACGGCTTTCCCTTTTTTGATGAATCCCTTCGTGACATACCAACTGGAACTTCCCACCACAATGTCATACTCTGAAAAATCGAAGGAATTCCATATTGCTGGCGCCAAAAATCGAAGTGGGCTATGAAGCTTGGTAGAAAACAGCGGTATGCGATGTGCCCATGATACACGGATGTCTCTATGCTTAAACCGCTCCCAGGCCTCCCCGGGACGCCAAAATGCCGTATAAATGGGAGCGTCCGGCCATATATCAGAAAGCGCGAGTAGTACGCGCTCAGCCCCGCCAAATTCACCCAGATAATCATGAACAAGGGCTATCTTCATATCTTTAGCTAAAACAATGCTTGTTGTTGCTCTTTCTTAGGCAGTTTTTTCTCTTCCTTGCTATCATGCCCGTGTCGTTTTTTTGGCGCCTGTTCCCCAGTCAACCTTCTTAACAATGATGGAAAGTGCATCGATTCCAATATATTTCTCACTTCAGAGGTGTCCAGCTTGGTAACACGCGCTGCCGCCGCTTTAAACGTGATAGGTGCGTCTGTTCGGATGGTCGCAAGGTGTTTTCCCAAAAAAGCACTCTCGCGGCCTGCGATAAGCTTGGTTTTTATCATTTCCCCGGAAACACGGCCGATATCCGTATACACATTTTCCACCGATCCGAATTGATTTAGAAGTTGAATTGCTGTCTTTGGCCCTATGCCCACCACTCCCGGATAGTTGTCTGATGCATCGCCCATCAGGGCTTTCAAGTCTGCAATGAATTTCGGAGCTACCCCCATGCGCTCCGTGACATCTTTTTCCCCATACAGCTTCCCTTCTGATAAACCTTTTGTCGGCATAAACACGAGTACTTTTTCATCCCGTACCAACTGCAGGATATCCCGATCTCCCGTGATAATGACGACTTGATGAATAACGGTCTTCATAACTTGCCTGCAGATCGTCCCGATCACATCATCCGCTTCAAATCCGTCGCTCTCAAAAATCGGTATACCGAATGCTGCGACAACATCGTGGACAAGCGGGATCTGACTGATGAAATCATCTTCCATTTTAGGCCGTTGTGACTGATAGGCCGCAAAAAGTTTCTCCCGGAACGTCGGCCCCGACCGGTCAAATGCGACCGTCATATGTGAGGGCTTTAAATCATGAAATATCTTGAGGATTATAGAGACAAATCCGTAAACGACATGAACCGGTTTCCCGTCCGGTGCCGTAAGAGGCGGAAGCGCGTGATACGCGCGGTGCATAACTGCGTTGCCGTCTATCAATACCAATCGATTCATGAAGTATTAAGTGCTCCGCTTTTTTTCGCTCCCCAGGAGCGCGGAAAAATCATCGCCTTCGAGGGTTTCTTTTGCGACAAGCGCTTCTGCTACAACATCCAGATCCTTGCGGTACTTCTTGACCAGCACAAACGCCTGTGCGTACGCGACATCGATAAATTTTTTCACTTCGAGATCTATGGCTGACTGCATTTCCTGTGACACAGACTGCTGTTCATAAAATCCTTTTCCCCAATCCGTCATATCGGCAACCGGTCCGAAATTTATCGGCCCCAAGTCACTCATCCCCCACTCGGTCACCATGAACCGCGCAATCCGGGTCGCCTGATCGATATCATTAGCAGCCCCGGTCGTTATCTCCTTGAATACAATCTGCTCAGCGGCCCTGCCACCCATCGTCATCGCCATTTCCTCAAGAAGACGTGACTTGGTTTCATGGAGACGGTCTTTTTCGGGAGGAGCCATCGTAAAGCCTAACGCCATACCGCGGGAAACGATGCTGATGCGGTGCACGGGATCCAGATGCGGACTGTAATAATTTACTATCGCATGCCCTGCTTCATGATAGGCCGTCATTTTGCGGTCCAGATCGCTCTGTAACCGCTTCTTTTCCGGACCCAACTTCACTTTGGTTGCCGCTTCTTCGATATCGGGCATGTCAATTTCTTTTTTGGCCCCGCGAGCCGCATGGATCGCCGCCTCGTTTAACATATTTTCAATGTCCGCTCCGGAAAATCCAACGGTGCGCTTGGCTACTTTATCCCAATTCACGTTTTTTTCAAACGGCTTTCCTTTCGCATGAATGGCAAGAATGTCTTTTCGGCCCTCAAGGTCAGGCAAATCCAATACGACCCGCCGGTCAAACCTGCCGGGACGGGTGAGCGCGGGATCAAGTAAATCTCCCCGGTTTGTTGCTGCGACAATCAGCACTGCGGTGTTCGGTTCAAAACCGTCCATTTCCACGAGAATCTGGTTTAATGTCTGTTCACGTTCATCGTGGCCGCCCATCACCCCGACACTGCGCATACGCCCAATCGCATCGACTTCGTCGATGAAAATAATAGCCGGTGCATTCTTTTTGGCTTGGGCGAAAAGATCCCGTACTCTCGCCGCTCCGACGCCGACGAGCATTTCCATAAATTCCGATCCCGCAATCGAATAGAATGCTGTTCTCGCTTCCCCTGCCATCGCTTTTGCCAAAAGGGTTTTTCCGGTACCCGATGGTCCCACGAGAATCACTCCCTTAGGAGTACGGGCACCAAGGGATGTATATTTCGCCGGATTTTTCAGAAAATCAACCACTTCTTCGAGTTCCTTTTTTGCCTCATCCACCCCTGCAACATCCTTGAACGTCACTTTTGGTAAATCCTTATTCCATATTCTTGCCTTGCTTTGTCCGAATTGGAATATATTATCCTGCGCTCCCCTCGCTTGCCGGAAAATAAACAGAAAAAATACAACGGTGAGGACTAACGGGAGCACGTTGGAAATAAGTCCCAACCAAATAGCCCCCATACTCAAATCTTTAATGTTAATTTCGACGGTTTTCGGATCCACGCCCGACTTTTCCAATACGGTAATCAGGGAATCCTGCGACTCCTTTGTCGAGGAATATTTGCTTCCGTCTTTGTTGATAACCGTGAGTTTGGCATCTTCAACGTCAATAGTTTTTACCTTACCCTCTTTGACATCGGCAACTACAGTGGATAGCGGCTTCATTTCGGCAAGTCCGGCCTGACTGCCTATGCTTCCTAAGACAGAAAAGAGGAAAAATAACGCAAAAAGCCCGATAACCACATTTTTGAAATTGAGCTGCATCTTCAGCTGGAAGACTTTTTTCGATTTCTTACCGTTACCGTTTTTCTTTCCCGGATGCGTGTGTTTTTCTGCCATACGAGCCACAAGTATAGCATGACTAGCGGATTTTTGCTCCGACGGGCATGCTCTCAGCGGAGACAAATTGCGGCTTTTTATCAGCGCCATCAACGGCCAGTATCATCCCCTGACTTTCTTCGTCCATCATCTTTCGCGGGGCCAAATTGGTGATAAAGAAAAACTGCTTGCCGGCAAAATCCTCCGGCGTATAGCCAAATTCCCTCACTCCGGTAAAAATAACCCGCGGTTTTTCTTCCCCGACATCAACAACAAGCCGTATAAGCTTCTCACTTCCCTCCTTGTTGACGGCTTCCGTAACCTTGCCCACCCCAATCTCCACACGGGCAAACTCATCAATAGTTATCGTTCCCCCTTGGGCGGGTTTTTGGTATGCAAAAAATGAATAGCCCGTGGTAATGCCTGTAACCTTGCGTGCATCCGTCATGGTTCCTATCGCAACGGTAAGTGCTTTTGCCTGTCCCTGTGCGAGGATCTCCTTAACCAATTGCGGATTATTCTTGAGTTCCTCATATGCGCGGCGTGCGGGACCGAAAAACGTCATCAGGCTTTCAAATAAATATTCCTTTACTTCAACGTCAGATACCTTCCCCGCCTTATATTGTTCTTTAAGCTTCTCTACTTTTTTGAATTCTCCGAAAAATCCGAGATACGTAAATACCATATTTCCTTCTATATGTCCCGGGTCTGTCGCATGGGTACGCGTTGGATCAGTGAACGTTCCCATCACCTGTTTCCGTACGACATCTTCAGACTCGAACATAGAAATGACATTTCCCAATGATTTGCTCATTTTTCGCTTCCCGTCAGTTCCCAATACAACCGCCACTTCTTCGGGAATATACGGCTCGGGTAATTTAAACACGTCCTTTTTGTAAATCTTATTAAATCTACCTGCGATATCGCGGGTGATTTCGATGTGTTGCTTCTGATCTTTGCCCACCGGCACCAAATCCGCTTGATACAAAAGAATATCAGCGGCCATAAGCATCGGATAACTAAACAACCCGACATTTATGTCATCTTCCATCACGTCTTTTTGCAGCTTGTCTTTATATGCGTGCGCGCGCTTGAGAAGCCCCAAAGGAGTTACGTTGTTGAGGATCGACTGACACTCGGTATGCATCGGCACATCAGACTGGCGGAAAAAGACAATATTATTAAATTCCTTCTCCGTCATAAACCCGCGAAGAAGCGCAAGCTCATTTAAGACAAGCGTTTCGATATTATGCTGTAACTGCTTCTTGTCCTGAATCGTCGTGAGTCCATGGAGATCAGCCACCATGAGATACGTCTCGTTAGTTTTGGCAAGCTCGATAAACTGCCGCACTGCCCCAAGATAATTGCCTATATGTAGACTCCCGTCTCCACTTGGAGTAATACCTGACAAAAATCGCTTGCCCACAGGGGTCTCGATTTTTTCTTCATACGCAAATTCTGCTGCCTTGCCACGGTTCACCGCCAATAAATCCTCAGCATTCATTGCCATACCCATGGTTTTTATGGCCGCCGTTCCGTAAATTTTTCCCACATGAAGCACCTTTTCGTCAACATAATACGGCACATCAAGGCCAAGGTACGGAACAAGTCCTACCTCGGCACCAAGCGATTTCAAATCATTTTTGGATGCAAACACCAGCTCCTTTACCCCTGCAACTTCCTTAAGCTTTTTTTCGTCGATCTGCGTATTCGCCCGTTTCGTTGCTGCGATAATCCCCTTTTCCGTATGATAAAGAATCGTCACCATCGCGTTTGCCAGGCTAATTCCATGGAACGCCGCGTGCGACGCTACGTCCGGCGGCAAATCTTCCGGCAACGGAATAAATTTGTATTCCACCTTTTTTTCTTTCAATATTTTTTCAATTTTATCTTTTAGATTCATAATCCTCCTTATTGTAACGATTTTCTAAACTTTCGTATACGTAACGATCTATACGCATCCATATAGGCATCAAGTTTGCTTCTGTCCACTACACGGTCAGTCATAATTGCCGTGCCAACGATGAGAGCATCAGAGCTAGTAAAAAGATCTCCCATATTCTCCGGTGTTGATCCGCTACCGACAACTATCGGAAGCCCTCTCCCAAAATGTCTGGCGATATGTAAATCACTCATAATGGGCGCGACCCCCGTCCACGTTCCCGTTACGATGATCCCATCAGCGCCCTTTACAACCGCTTCCCTTACGGATCGTCGCAAAGGTTTAGCCTTATCAATCATCTCCGAGTGTTTTACCTGCACATCAGCAAACACCGCGACATTCCGTTCCAATCCCAGCCTCCTTCGATACGCCATAGCCTCATCAGCACGGCCTATCATAAGCCCGTATCGCGTCATCACATCATCCACATATGAAGCCACACGGATAAATCGCGCGCCTGTGGCCTTACAGATATCAAAAGCGGTTCTGTAGCCGCTCCACAGAACATCTACACCCACAGGTATACGCACTGAACGGACTACGGAATCGACCAACCTTGTCATTTCCAATGCTTCTGCGGGCTTTACAAACTCTTTGTGAGGCGTACTGTAATTGTTTTCCACCATAATCGCGTGTACTCCACTCTCCTCTAAATGCTTTGCCTCCTCAAGAATCCGATGTCGCGTCATAGCAACGGGTTGATGTTCCGGATATCCCACTAAAGGGGGCAAATGAATCATCCCAATGATAGACTTTCGTTCTGGAAAAATTTCTTTATATAAACTCATGGAGTACCTCCTCCTGCATAACGGTTTGTAACTAATACATATGTGTCTAATTGCTGCTTTCCTTTACCCGACAAAATCAAATCCAGGCCGTGCCTCGTACATGCACGAAGCATTTGCCTGTTCACTTTCATATTTTTCTGATCTAACGATTGAAAATCCTTAAGACAGTGCCGAACAAACAACCCCAGCCCCACAGTCATGGCCAAATACTTTGCTTTGGTGATATCTGTACCCGCTATCGCAGATGTATTCGCCTCAATGATCGACTCTCTTACATTGGGAATGGCTAGAGCCGACGGCACAAAATCAGACAAATCCTTCGGATCATAAAAATCTTCCGGCGAAAGCGCGTAGGTACCGGCATTCTCACCTCCTACCAAAAACGAAACGATGGTTCTATACGGAGGCGGCGCAACTTCATCAAGTACAACCACATGTTTCATGAGCGTGGGATCGAGTATCTTTTGATCATCAGTCGAAACGAGCGTACCGCAATACACGGCGCTATTATCGTATCGCTGGAAGCCTTTCTCTGATAAAATTTTGAGCGCTTCGACGATAACCGACGGATGAATTTTTTCATTGACCCCGATCATCGCATGGATGGGCGTATCCGAAGACATGGTAAACGATAGCGGGCCGATCACATGATTTACCGTTTCTCCTTTCAGCATATGGGAAAGCGAATGAAGCGTTCTTGTGTTATGACAGCTTGTCATCAGTAAATTGGAATCTGCAAAAACTCTCTCGAACGCCTCTGGTGTATGAAAATCGGATCGGGCACCAAATGCCTCAATTGCACTTTGTCCGGCGACTTTCGATGTATTCGGATACGAATGGTGTTTATGCACGGATCCGTCAGCAGAGAGAACGACGGCAGCCAGCGTCGATACGCTAAACAATTTCGTAACATGACTATTAAGTGGATACCCTTTATCCCCGCCCATTCCACCAAATGCCACGACCGATCCATCATGCTTCGTGCGGACAACAGTATCCAAATAAATTGTTGCCGCTACCATCCCGGCAATTTCTTCTGCCACCAACCCAACATATGCTTCCTTTGTGGACATGGCAGAAAGAAGCGTTGTAGCCTGCAAAAGATGCGTATTTTCTGGCATGAGGTTTTTGAGTTTATCTGCCACTGCGTTTCGAAGCGGCTTATTAAGCGCGGCGCAAACGAATGTCGCTAATCCAAACGCTTCATCAAACGACAAGCTTTTTCCTTGCTCTATTTTCTGCTGAACGCTGTAATACCCGTCTCTCTCAAATAGATCTGAAAGCAAAGGTTCAACCTTATGTATTCTGCTTCGAATATCGTTCATATAATCAGTATTTTTTGCTATTAAATTCAGACTAACGTTGCTATCTATGACTAGCTTTTTACCATCGACAGCTATTTCACGAACATATGGCTCACCGAGTAACTGTATATAGACAACTTCGCCAAAGATACCCCGGAGATTCCGGTCGTACGGAATCCTCCAGGGTCAAACTTTTCTTGATAGTTACGCTTCGCGCATGTTCAACTGTCATAAATCCTCCTTTGTTGATCGCTTACCAATCCGACAACGAAATCAGCGGTAATATTTTTTAGTTCACTTGTTGTCATACGACCGCTAGCATATTCATTTCTAATTTTTTCAACAAATATATCATCTGGATGATGATTCAGAAGCAATGCAAACACGGAACAAATTTCGGGAATTGCTCCATAACGGCGATGATCTTCAAGCGAACTGACTGCGCCTGTATACGCTCGGCTAATCTTTTTCTTGATTACATCCTCAGTATCGTTTAAATAAATTGCCGTATTGGGTTTGGACCCGGACATTTTTTGTTCTGGGTCAAGTAAACTTGGCTGAAACTTCACCACCAACTCACTCGGCGGAATCATGCCCAATTTTTTTGCCACATCGCGGGCTAAAAGAATGTATGGGTGTTGATCGATGCCCACGGGAATAAGTGTTGGCTTAGGGCCTCCAAATTCCGGCAGCTGTGGCAATAGAATTTGTGCAAGCTGCACCACACCTCGATAAAATATCTGTCCCACATTCACCAGCGACTCTTTGCCAAACACCGCCTTTACCATCTCGTACGTCACGAGTCTGCTTATACTCATGGCAAACCGATAAATAATCGGCGTCTCGGTAATCACGTATATTTTTGTCTTCTCAGGAATAAATCCAAATGCCTGTATACCTGGCAGTATTTGTTCCGTAGCAATCCGTTTACTATCCTCAATGCTCTTTGCTTTTCCATCTACATAAGACTCATCGTTCGTCAGAGGGATTTGCACATCTGCGCCAAGCGACTGAAGATCAACAAGCACATCAAAGAGCGCTTTGTGACCGAAGTGTAACGATGAAGAAGGATTCAGTCCGGACACCACCGTAAATGGTTTTTTCCGGACAATACATTCTATAATCGGCTCGATATCCAGATGTGCAAACGCAAAGCCGCGGCGCATCGAACGAAAAATATATTCATCCGGCAAATACGCCTTCACACGGTCAAGGCTGGATAATCCATTCTTCTTCGCTTGCCCACGGTAATACCTCTCCAGTTTTTGAGCAATTGTTCGCTTCTCTTTGTATTCTTCAGAATAAATTTTCATACGTTGTTTCCTTTCGAAAGTGTTTTGCGAGATGAATAATATTTTTTAGATCCCCCACTGGATCTGGTAATCCTGCTTGTTTAGGAACAAAAGTCGTATTGATAAGTTTCTGAATTTGCTCAGGTATGGTTTTTCCTAATATAATCCGATAATCTTGCAATTTATTACTTCCGGCTTTGTATGGAGTAAGGCCAAATTCTTCGATTTCCGGGTGCAGCAAGAAATACAGAAAGTCTAGTCCCAGTGGATAAGTTGGCGTTAAATATATACTTTTGTAGCATTCTCTTTTTAATGCTGTTGCTATCAGCATAGCTGCTTCATCATAAAATCGTTCTCGTGGTGGACCAACTTTTAGATCAAACAACAGCGACGTAGCTATCGCTTCTGCGGCGTATCTATAGGCAGATTTATCTTCCTGCCGGATACGATTTTGCAACACGGTTTTTTGAAGCATTGACTGAATTTCAGGAGTTGCTGCCACAACGCGTTGCACCTGTTCAATCAGGTCTTGCACGTGTCGCTCCTTAAATAGTTCACTCATCAGCTGCACACGCACCGGAAGATGATATGTTTGAATAATTTCCTGTATCTGAACCAAGCGCCTCTTGCCCTCTTCTAAAATTGTTTGCCCGTCACCCGAAGACTGGTTAATAGTAGACGCCGTATCCGCAATCAAAATCGTTGAGTCAGGAAACAGTGCAACAAATAAATAATATTTCAAAGAATCTACTGTGATGCCCAGAAGATCATGGGTTTCTCCATATAAAATGTTTACGCCAGGCTTTTTCAGCACATCAAAAACCGCCCGTTTTGAAGGGAAATAGCTGTGTATCAAATGTTCATACTGTTTTAGTATCTTCATAGGTGGGATCACTAGGATTCGAACCTAGACAAAGTGTTCTGGAAACACTTGTGCTACCGTTACACCATGAACCCATCAAAAAAGCCCTTGCAAATCCCCGAGAACAAACTCGAGAACTTACAAGGGCCTTCAAAAGAAGGGGTACCACCCTTTAGTTGTCGCCTCACTGGATACAAAAAACCCTAGCTAGTGCTAGGGAGTTCGTCGACCAATGAGGAAACCTCATTCTTGACGAGCTCCGCTTGTGGCGACACTCGTTCCTAGTCTTTTTACGGTTTCGGCTCCGTACTTGATTTAAGAGTCAGTTTACACTGGAAATTTGTCTTCAAATTTTCAGTGCTGTCCGGTTCCATCCACACCGAACGTAACTTTTATTTACTTGTGACACATAGTATACCACATCCGTCAAATTTCATTCTCAAAATCGAAAATTCTCACCCCGGAAATCTTTTCAAAATGTTTTTTATTTAATGTCACGACCTCTGCCCCAAGTTCCATGGCGGTAGCTGCGATAACGTAATCCGCGAGAGAAAAATGTTCCTTGGCATCTCGATACAGCTCTCCCGATCGCTTTGCTACCGTTTCTGTCAGATCAACGCGTTGAAAAAATTTCACCAAATCCTGAATTTTATTGCGAATCGTTTGTTGTTTCGTGCTTTGACCGGAATAGAGCTCATAAATAACAACAGTAGGCAAAAACAATTCCGCATCCTTTTCAACGACACGCAAAAACGTATCCCACCTACTGCCTCCTCGTAATTTATCAATAACAAGACTTGTGTCTATGATGAATTTCATGGCTTGTGTTTCACCGATCGATCCCATTTTCCCCAATTTTTCATTAGTTTAGGATTTCTCAATGGACTATCTGTAGGATCGTAGTCTTTCAGTATTCCATGCGCTGCATTCATCGCTTTCATAAGACCCTTCCAATCCGTCTTCGTTGCTTTGGGAATAATCTCAGCCACTTCCTTCGCATCTCTGACTACGGTCACCTTTGCGCCTAAAGCAACCTGATTTAACAGATCAAAAAAATTATTTCTCGCATGGGTAGCCGAAACTCTTATGGTGTTCATATGCATGTTATTTTATAGATATAATGTACACCTTGTCAATAGACATTCTCATAATGCGTCAGCCGCACGACTTCATTGTTCTCATCCAAAACAATGGCCACCACGTCGATTCTGCACGGGAGCAGCTCCCCGTTCATATACATAGTCGCCATATTGCGCACACGCTGCAACTTTCCTTTGCTGATCATTTCCTCAGGAAGTCCAAAGTCCCCTCCTATTTTTGCCTTTACCTCAACAAATACCAATATATTTTTATCCTTTGCAATAATATCAATTTCGCCAAATTTGTTCCGGAAATTGCGCTCAAGAATACCATATCCCTTCTCGATCAGATGGTTCGCAGCAATATTCTCAGCAGATGCCCCCGTTTGACGGTTAAATTTTTTCATATTAAAGAGGTAGTCCAAATTTTCTGCGCGCAATCATCCGAATCTTTGAGGGCGTGAGCACAGAAAATTTCGGACGGCCTCGTAATTATGCAAGTTGTTTGTACTGCAGCGCCTCAGCCATATGGACGGGAAGAATCGTTTCTGCACCCGCCAAATCCGCAATCGTTCTTGCCACTTTGATAAGCCGCATGTAGCTTCTGGCAGAAAAATCATATTTTTCTGCGGCAAGCTTGAGAAAATTTTCCGCTTCGGCCGTAAGCTTCCCAAATAGTTTTACCTCCCTGTTTTTCATCTGGGAATTCGTATACAAATGCGTCCCGGTAAAACGTTGAGACTGGATAGCTCTCGCTTTCACGACCATCAATTTTGCCTGACGGGACGTGAGGGTATTGTTGTCTACTTGTGTTGTGACAGAAAGTTTCTCTACCTCTACCGGAGCCACTAGTACCGTCAAATCAATGCGGTCGACAATCGGACCGCTCAATCGGTGCCGGTATTTAGCTATCATTTTTTGTGTACATGTACAGGCGCGACGAGGGTGTCCCAGGTATCCACAGGGACAGGGATTGATTGCCGCAATGAGTGTAAAGCTTGCCGGATATTTTACATGCCCCATCACCCGCACAATTTCAACCGCGCCGTCTTCCATCGGCTGCCGGATTCCTTCCAGGACACTGCGCGAAAACTCCGGCATCTCATCCAAAAAAAGGACTCCCAAGTGAGCCAAACTTACTTCTCCCGGTTGTGGACTAGAGCCACCACCGATTAACCCAGCGGCCGATACTCCATGATGTGGACTTCGAAATGGACGCTTGGTCAAAATCGAAGTCCCGGGAGCCAATAATCCTGACACCGAATAAATCCGGGTCACTTCCAGCGCTTCTTCTGGAGAAAGCGGGGGCAAAATACCGGGGAGCGCCCTGGCCAACATAGTCTTCCCCGTCCCCGGCGGCCCCCACATAAGGAGGTTATGTCCACCTGCTGCGGCAATGACAAGCGCCCGCTTTGCCTGTTCTTGCCCCGCAATATCCTTAAGATCACTTTCCCCGCTATCAAATTCTTCGTCGGTCCGGATCGTGTCGTGCGCGAGCGGTTTTATTGGGATAGTTTGATTTAAATGACGCACTAAATCAGTGAGTGTCCCCACAGGATACACCGTGACATTGGCGACCATCGTCGCTTCCGGCGCAGATGGCTTGGGCACAAAAATTGAAGCGCCCTGCAGCGTGTTGGCATACAGTGCCAGGAGTAAAATTCCGCGTGTTGGCCGCAGGGTCCCATCAAGAGAAAGCTCTCCATAAAAAAGTGCGTCGGCAGTCAACCGTTCCAGTTGCCCGCTGGCGATTAGTACCCCAATGGCGATGGGCAAATCGTACGCAGCTCCATCCTTGGGTAAATCTGCAGGAGCAAGATTTACCATAATTTTCTTTGGTGGAAAATCAAAACCGGAATTCACCATCGCGGTCTTGACGCGCTCGCGGGCTTCCTCCACGGCTTTGCTGGCAAGTCCCACAATCGTAAATCCCGGAAACCCTTTGTCTGCCACATCCACTTCCACGTCGACCGGTATGGTCTCCAGCCCCACGTTGGCAATGGAATTAATTTTGACCAACATAATATTTTCCTCCCCGCTCAGTCAGCTGACCCGTTAACGATAACAGTGAAAGCTGCGCACCAATGTCTTCGACTGGTTTTTCTAACTTCCGCGCCAGCTCACTTGCCGTCAGCGCCTGAGTCTCAAGAAGAGACAGGAGCGGGTCATCTGTTTTTTGAAGCACTGGTGGACCATCTCCAAGCCACATAGCCGCCCTCCCTTGGGCAATCAATGCGTTGGTGGCACTTGATAATCGGCTGGTAATCGGCCCGGGAACCGCCCACAGTTTGCGCTTGAGTTTTTGCGCAATGGTTGCGGTAATCAGCGATCCGCATTTTAGCGCAGCCTCGACCACAATCACGTCCGCAGATAGTGCTGCCACAATTCTGTTACGTACGGGAAACGTCCACAATGTTGGCTTTTGTGTCTCCCATTCGCTCAGCAACAACCCTCCGGAAGCGACAATCGCATCAGCTAATTTTTTATCCGCATCTTCTAAAACACGGTTGATCCCCCACCCCAACACTGCCACTGTTTTTCCTCCATTTTGAATACAGACTTCATGCGCATATTGATCCACACCATACATAAATCCGGACACGATCGTTTTTTTCTCAAACACAAGACGCGGCACAATCTTTTCAATCACCTGCCGTCCGTAGTCCGTCATCCTTCTGCTGCCGACAATTGCGACACAGTGGGTAAACAATTGAGGATTCCACGTCCCTTGATAAAAAAGTTGTTTGGGCGGATGAGGGAGGTCGCAAAGACCAGCAAGAGAATTCACAGTTTTCCAATTGGCTAGCCTTTGGTACTGCATCTTTTCACAATATCATATGTGCCACCTTGACACCATATACTATTTCGTTATAATATTGTTATAACGTAAAGGAGATTTCTATGATACAAAAAATCATCAAAGTCGGTAACTCCGCAGCCATCTTGCTACCCAAAGCTACCCTCATAGCACAGGGCCTTAAAATAGGTTCAACGATACACTTCACAATCGAGACACCAAAAAAACCAGTAAAAACGGTCGTTGACAAAGAAGTATATGCGGTCGCAACCGACCTACTAAAACGCTATTTACCTGCGTTCAAAAAACTTGCGAAGCCGCATGATCAAATATCTCTCAACTGAAGATGTTCTTCTTCTCCACCACCTTTCTATAGAAAAAGCTGGTGGATATCACGGGCTACGAGACCCTGGTCTCCTGGATGCAGCGGTTCACAGGCCGCAAGCCACATTTGCCGGAGAAGATCTCTATCCCACCGTATTTGATAAGGCCGGGGCTTTGTGTCATCCACTGATAAAAAATCATGCATTTGTCGATGGCAACAAGCGCACGTCACTCCTCTCAGCCATGACTTTTTTAGAACTCAATGGATTCGTGTTTACCTGCGGACAAAACGAACTCGTCGTGTTTGGACTCAAAATTGACAATAAACGTCTTTCAGCCGAAAAAATCGCCTCCTGGCTCAAAATACACTGTGCAAAGCGATAAATTTGCTACAATACGACTATGAACCTTGGGAAACTCTCTTACTACTCACGAAAAATTCACAACTGGAGCTTGTGGTTTGTCGTTGGTACGGGTCTTATCCAAGTAAGCACCGGGATCATCATGCGACATCCAGCGTTATTTCCGTTGGTAGACTACGGTGCGATCCGCTTCCTCCACTTCCAAACGGCTACATACTTTAGCGTGGCATTTGCGGCGCAGATGATTACTGGCCTGGTGATGTTTGTAACGCCCTGGATTTTGAAGCATCTTCATAAAACCCCATTACAGCCCTGATCCTCCCATTATAATGGGTGTCCTGCATTGTTACTCGGCGTATAATTTATTCTGAAACTCCCAAATCTATTGCGAGTTTTTCAAGCTTTCGCATCTCGCAGGTAGCACTCCAACGACGTAAACTGATGCGCGGAGATTCATAAAACGCCTCGCTTGCCTGATGCAAGGCTCGAAGTGTATCCATTCGCTGCATGGCAACAATTGTTGGGTGAGCGGGCATGGTCTCTAGATTCATGAAAATATTATTAGCGCAAGTTCTGCTCATGTGCCATTAACTATTCTTCCGAAGTCCTTCAATCTGTCCATACATTTTTCTAAGCAGATCTATACTTCTCGAAACCCGTATTCGCAAAACACCGCGGTATTGATCAGGATTATCATATATCTTCTGCCATTTTACCTTCTGAAAAAACGTTTTTTGAAATTGCTGATCACTCACTCCAAGGAAAATTTGCCAATATTTCTGAATCTCACCTGCCTTATTTTTATATGACTCGTTCAGCGCTAGCCGAAAGCGTAACCTCTCTATGCCAACTCCGCAGGATTCCTTTAACCAACGAACCATCAAGCGCACCATTGAGGGATCGGAGTTAGAAAATCCCATAAGGCTGTCCTTTTTAAAACCTTCCGCCCAGTAGAGAGCAACCCCTACAATAAACAACTCGCGCGGTGCTAACGTTGCAACCTCCGCAATTCCCATCTGAAAAAATCGCTTAATTTTTTCCTCCTTCAATTGTTTTTGCTTTTGCAAGTACAATCCCCTCTTTCCGAAATATGGATTATGCGCTTTCTCTTGTAAGGACTGGAGCTGCTGCGGTGATAACGCTATATCTCTACACCAAATGCTTGACGTGCTCGTAGACACACCAAGCTTGTAGGCAATAACTTTGATGCCTAAACCACTCAAACGCAATTTGCGCGCTTGTAGTCGTAACTGAGATTTGGCCATATGATTTATATTATCTTCTAGATAGGGTTCGATTTCAAGATTGACGCGCTTCTAGAATGAACGTATAATACCTAATGTCGTAAGTACGATCGCGGGGTAGTGTAAAGTTGCACAGGAGGCTCAATTATGGGCCCGTCCTAATGTAAGTTAGGAATGAAAATTTGGCTATATCGGTGAAACCCAGACAGGGCAATACCGAGGAAAGACTCCCATCGGAGAATCCGTAGAGACTATACGCCAAACCCCACCTTCATTTGAAATACAATGATTGGCGGGGATGATATAGTCCGACACTCCAAGGAATTGGAGCCCCGAAGCAATAATTCGGGGTGAAAAACAGGTGCATAATCTCCTAGGCTGGGTGCGATTCCCAGCCCCGCAACTGAGGCTATTAAAACAAAAACTCATCTAACGATGAGTTTTTTGTTTCCAGCCTCATGAAGACGGTGTAAACGAAGTGAGCTATAATGACCCCAATGTATTACGTGTATATCCTTCTTTGTTCTGACAATAGTCTCTATACCGGCATCACCAATAACCTCAATAATCGCTTCCAACAACACAAAAATGGCAAAGGGGGTGCGTATACCAGATCTCATAAACCAATAAAAATTGTGCATCGGGAAACTTGTCAAACAAAACCAGAAGCGCTAAAACGTGAGGCAGAAATCAAGAGTTTGTCCCGCTCCAAAAAAATCAAAACACTGAAACTCCGTATATAACCAAAAACCATCCCGATGTAACACCGGGATGGTTTTCTTTTTGAATTCAAAAAATCTTACCAATCTCGTCCTCCACGGTCGTCTCCGCCTCTTCCGCCACGGTCAAATCCGCCGCGTCCACCGCGGTCATCTCTTCTTCCTCCTCCAAATCCGCCTCTAGAACTACCGCTACCTCCTCGATTACCGCCACCATATCCGCCACCGCCGCCTCCCCTATATCCGCCACCACTCCCCCCTCGATTTTCCCGGGGAGCCATAGGTTTGGCTTCGTTGACGACGATAGAGCGTCCATCGAGTTGCGTGCCATTCATGTCCTGGATCGCTTTTGCTGCATCATCAGGATTGGTCATTTCGACAAACCCGAACCCTCTGGATTTACCGGTAAACTTATCAGTAATCACCTGCGCACTCGCAACCGGTCCCACTTGGGCAAAATGATTCTTGAGCGTATCTTCTGTCGTATCCCAGGAAAGTCCCCCAACAAATAATTTAGCTGCCATACTATACTTTCACCTCCCACCTTACCCTATCTATCACGTACCTATTCAACTTACGGGGAACAGTATACGAACAGAAAGGCTAGATAATGGCATTATACCATTTGACCATGGCTCACGGGTTCAACTACACTGAAATGAGGTATGACCTCAAAAAAAATACAGTCCGCATTTCCATACTTGCCGACCCTCATTCTTTTTCTTGTCCTCAATGTCATCATCCTTGATAGTATCGTCATCTGGAGAATGATGAGCAACGGCGCAGTGCTTGGCACGACGTCTGCTGATACGTGCCCGTCAGCTTGTATTACGCGGATCAACCAAGTGGCCGGCAAAACCACCACAAGTTCGGAGGCAAAGGAGTATTTTGTACCTCTTGGATCGGGTACAAATGCAAGCAGTGACTGGGCAGATGTTGCAGGAGCAAGCGCATATGTAGATACAGGATCGTACGGAAAAATAAAAAAGGCAACCTTTGAGGCAACCATCGCCCAGCCGGTAAGCAGCCAAAAGGTGTGGGTGAGGCTCTTTAACGCAACGGACAAACACCCGGTGTGGTATTCAGAAGTAGCTACAGACAATGCGGGTCCTATACTGCTTACATCGTCCGCCACTACATTGGATTCCGGCAATAAACTCTACCAGGTGCAGATGAAAACGCAACTTAAGGGACACACCAGTCTTACCCAGTCTCGCATTCATATCACGACGTATTAACGCTATTGATTTTCGATAATCGAACCTCTAGACTATAAGTAATAATTAATCTATTTTGGTGGTTCGAACTATGGCAAAGTCTCTGCTGCGTCTCGAGGCTAGAAAATTAAGGAGCCGAGGAGAAAGCGTTATTACAATAACTCACCAACTCGGAGTTTCAAAAAGCACTGCTAGCCTTTGGGTTAGAGATATTATCCTCACTATCGAACAACAGGAGACTCTCAAAAAACACTCTATTGTCGGTGCAGAACGAGGCAGATTGCTCGGCGCTCTCAAACAAAAAAACGAACGCCTTAAACGCATTAAGGAAGGCAAAACTGCAGCAGCAAAACTCCTTGGTCGCCCATCTAACAAAGAGTTTTTTGCGGCAGGAATAGCCTTATACTGGGCCGAGGGAAATAAGCGCATGAAAAAAGTTGAATTTTGCAACTCTGATGCCAAAATGGTAATATTCTTTCTCGATTGGTTTCAAAGGTTTTTTGATCTAACTATGGCCGACTTTAAATGCTATGTGGGAATAAACACAATACATAGAGAGCGAGAAAAAGAAGTTAAAGAGTATTGGGAAAAAATAACCGGCATCCCGCCACAACAGTTTACAAAAACCAGCTTCAAACACAGCGCAACTCACAAAATATATGATAATTTCAACGAGCACTATGGCACACTCTCTGTAAAAGTTTTGAAACCTGCGCGGATTTTATATAAAATAGCAGGACTTGTTGAGGCATTACGCTCAACATCAATGTCAGGGTAGCTCAGTGGTAGAGCACCAGTATCATAAACTGGCCGTCGAGAGTCCGATCCTCTCCCCTGGCACCAAGGACTAATAAAACAGCCGCCACCACTTTTTCCAATTTGCCGGAGCTTCGGCTTTATTTCCGCTGTCAGCATTCAGTTCCCGATCCGGCATGATGACAATCGTCTCCCCATCACGTATCATCCCGAGCTTGTCCCGAGCCATCCGTTCAACGTAGGCTTCCCCCTGCGTCTCTTTGAAGGCACCTTCGAGGTCACGGTTTTCCTTTTGCAGGGCAATTAATTCCTGTTCCCGCTCCCGCACCACTCCCCGGCGTGCCCAAAGATGCACAATGGTGCCTCCTGCGCTCAGGCACAAAACAAGGCTAACAGCCCAAACGATAATCGTGCGTATCTGAAGATGAATCGGCTTCATGGTATTGCGTGTAGGTCGAGTATATGATATTATAGGCTTTACATAAAACAGGCTATATTCTGTCCCTCAATTCCCTGCTTTAATTGAGTGAGTGTAGCTATTTCCGGAAACTTCACATGACACTTGATCTTAAAACCGCCCACAAGCAATTTGTCGAACATCTTGAGAGCCGACGTCGTGCTCA